>JAUPKM010000555.1 GCA_030837445.1 Actinomycetota bacterium | reverse complement strand
GTCGGGACGCCAGATCCTGGTTCAGTTCGCGGGAACGACCACTTGCCGTGATTCGTGCGGACGTCGCTACGGTGGGTGTGTCGGGTCCAGTCCCGCGTCAGCACGAGGAGTGCCATGGCCAACACCAGCCTCGCTTCTAGATTCCGGCGGATAAAGCCCGCGGACGTCCTCACCGCGGAAGGTGAACGTGGCGGACTCAAGCGGACCATGGGCCTCACTGCCCTCACGATGTTCAGCGTCGGTTCGATCGTCGGCACGGGCATCTTCGTGATTCTGGGGGAAGCGGTCCCGAAGGCCGGTCCAGCCGTCCTCCTGTCGTTCGTGTTGGCAGCAATCACATGCGGATTCTCGGCGCTCTCCTACGCCGAACTCGCCGGTTCCATACCGATTTCGGGCTCCTCCTACTCGTATACCTACGCCACTCTTGGCGAGCTGGTCGCCTGGATCGTGGGCTGGTGCCTGATGCTCGAGTACGGCGTATCGGTGGCCGCTGTCGCCGTCGGCTGGGGTCAATACCTGAACGAGTTCCTGGCATCGTTCAATGTCGCGATCCCCAGGCAGTTGGCATATCCGCCCGGCGAAGGAGGTGTTTTCAATATCCCAGCGGTCGTTGTCGTCGTGATGTGCATGCTGCTCCTGCTTCGAGGAGCGAGCGAATCGGCGAAGGTCAACACCTTCATGGTGTTCCTCAAAATCGCCATCCTGCTGTTCTTCGTGGCGGTGGCCGTCACGGCCTTCGAGCCGGGGAACTTCCAGCCATTCCTGCCGCTGGGCTTCGCTGGGGTGAGTGCCGCCGCCGGTCAGGTGTTCTTCTCCTACATCGGCTTCGATGCTGCTTCCACCGCCGGCGAAGAGGCCAAGAACGCCAAGCGTGATCTGCCTCGTGCGATCATCGGCTCGCTTATCATTGTGACAATTCTCTACGTGCTGGTCGCCGCTGCGGCGATCGGCGCCCGCGGCGGGCAGCCGGCCGAATGGGAAGGCGTGAACTCCGAGGCCGTGTTGGCGGGGATTGCCCGGCAGGTGACGGCCTCCAGTTGGGCTCCGACGATCATCGCTCTCGGTGCGGTAATCTCCATCTTCTCGGTCGTGCTGGTCGTCATGTACGGCCAGACCCGCATCCTGTTCGCGATGGGCCGCGACGGTTTGTTGCCCAAGGTATTCACCAAAGTCAACCCGCGCACCAGGACTCCCGTGAACAACACGATCATCGTGGCCGTGGTCATCAGTGTGTTGGCCGCTTTCGTGCCGCTCGGCCAGTTGGCGGAGGCGACTTCGATCGGGACGCTGGCCGCATTCGCAGTGGTGAACGTTGGAGTGGTGGCTCTGTGGCTTTCCCGCCCCGACCTCGAGCGCACCTTCAAGGTGCCATTCATGCCACTCATCCCGATCCTGGGCGTGGTCTTCTGTGTTTACCTGATCCTCTCGTTGGCCGCGATCACCTGGATCGTCTTCTTCGGTTGGCTCGCGGTGGGGCTGGCGGTGTACCTGGGTTACGGAATCCGCCACTCGACCGTCTCGCAGGATAGGCCCAACATGGTCGAAGCCTCGCTGGCCGCAGCTGACCTGACTCGTCGACGGATGGGGCCAGGAACCATCGTCGGCATGATGCTGCTGGTTTGTGCCGCTCTTTTCGCAGTTGACACCGCGGCGACAGGGGACGGGCTCTGGGTCATCGAGCGGGCGCTCTGGTGGCTGGTCTTCGCGGTGTGTCTGGCGGGCAGCGCGCTCGCATGGGTCGGTCTCAAGAGGCTCGAGCTCGGTCAGGGAGTTGCAGCGTCCGGAGAGCCGACTCGAGGTGTGGCGCTGGTCCGAGCAGGTATCAAGCTCGTCACAGCGGCTCTGTTGATTCCCGGAGTTGTGCTGGTTCTCGCCGTGACCTTTGGCCTGAACCGCTGACCCGTTCGTAAGTCGCCACGAACTGTCCGCAGGGTCCGTCCCCACCCGGCTTGCGGGAGCGTCTTGTTGGGGCGTTGCCATTTTTCAGCCACGTGCGCCCCTTTGCTGTCTAGCCAGTCCCGAGGCGATTTGGCGATAGTTGGCGCAGTTGGAACCGTTTCCACTCCGGCCGCCGTCAACGACATAACCTTGCTGGACCCCTTTGGGCGACTTGTTCGGGAATGGTCGAGTGCCGAAAACGGGCTCCGACGACAACTCGGCGGGCGTCCGTCGGGAATCAGCCGGAATGAAGGCCCCGCAATCGAGGCCCAACAACATCGAGACATCGGAGTCAAGTTGAGCGCATCTCAGTTGGCAGTCAACTCAGCCGACGGCGACGAACCAGTTCCCGCCATCGAACTCGACGTCCGGGAGGCTCCCCAGGCGGTCATAGAGCGAGCCCTGTTCGAGGTGAAGCGAGTTGTCGTCGGTCAGGACGCCTTGATCGAGAGGCTGATGACGTGCGTCATCGCGGGAGGTCATTGCCTGTTGGAGGGACCTCCTGGTCTGGCCAAGACGCTCGCGGCGAAGACCCTCGCGACCGTCCTTGGCGGCCAGTTCGCACGTGTCCAGTTCACTCCCGACCTGCTCCCGGCCGACATCCTCGGCACCCGGATCTACCAGCCTTCACGCGAGACATTCGACATCGAATTGGGGCCGGTCTTCGCGAACGTCGTGCTGGCGGATGAGATCAATCGGGCTTCACCCAAGGTTCAATCGGCACTGCTCGAGGTGATGGCCGAGGGCCAGGTCTCAATCGCGGGTGCGAGTCATCGGGTTCCGTCTCCTTTCATCGTTCTGGCGACGCAGAACCCCATCGAGAGTGAGGGCGTCTACTCGCTCCCGGAGGCCCAGCAGGACCGGTTCCTGATGAAGGTCCTGGTGGACTACCCCAACGACCGAGAAGAGGCCGAGATCGTGCGCCGGGTGGGCGTGGCCACCCCCGTGGTGGAGTCGGTGTTGACTCCCGCGGCGTGGTCGTCGCTTCGCGCGATGGCATCCGAGGCCTTCGTGCACGACGCTGTCCTTGATTACGCCGTGCGACTCGTGGCCGCCACCCGACGGCCAGCTGATTTCGGTCTTGCCGACCTCGCGTCGGCCATCTCCTTCGGCGCCAGCCCGCGGGCGACGTTGGGACTGGTGTCGGCCTCCCGTGCCCTCGCCCTGATGCGCGGTCGACGGTACGTGCTGCCGGCCGATGTATTTCGAGTTGCTCCCGAGATCTTGCGCCACCGCCTCGTGCTGTCCTATGAGGCGCTGGCCAACGACATCGACAGTGAGTACATCGTGCGGCGGATCCTGGAGGTTGTGTGGGCCGCCGAAGTGACGCAGAACCCTGGCGAACTTGCGCCCACCTCCGCGGCCCCGACCGCCGTGACGGATCGCGGGTCTCGGCCCTCGTGAGCAGCACCCCACAGGAGGCGTTCGACTACGAGACGAGCCTGCGCCAACTCGAGCTGAGGGTCACGCACAAGCTCGAGGGTCTGCTGCACGGCGAGTATCAGGCACCGTTGGCTGGACCGGGGTTTGAGCGGGGTGAAAGTCGCCAGTATGAGGCGGGCGACGATGCCCGTCGGATCGACTGGAACGTGACGGCCCGAATGAACGAGGTGTACGTCCGACAGACGATCGCAGACCGCGAACTCGAGACCTGGTTGGTGATCGACGCCAGCGCCAGTCTGGACTTCGGAACGAACACCCGGCGCAAGCGCGAATTGGCCCTGATCGTGGCTGGTGCCTTCGGGCTGCTCGGGGCGCGGGCCGGTAACCGCGTGGGCGCCCTAGTGTTCGACGGTGGGGGTAGACAGATCATTGCACCCCGTGCCGGCCGGAAGGCCGTGATGCAGCTCCTGTGGCGGATTGATCAACGGCCCGTCGATGCCAGCCAGGCGTCCCTGGCCGATGCGCTGCGGACGGTGCGCGCAACTGCTCGCCGCCGGGGCCGGGTCGTGGTCATCTCCGATCTAATCGATGAGGGACCCTGGGCCGCGGAATTGAGGACGCTGGCGGCGCGCCACGACGTGATCGTTGCGGAAGTCTCCGACCCTCGGGAGTGGAGTTTGCCGGCAGCGGGCCTCCTGACGCTGGTCGATCCTGAAACTGGGCGTCGGCTGGAGGTGCAGACCAGTGATCCGCGCATCCGTGCCCGGTTCGCGGAGGTTTCCGCGGGGCGTCGTAGGGAGGTTCAGTCAGCCGTGCGCGGGTCAGGGGCGCGGTTCCTGGAGGTGTCCACCGACCGCGACTGGATGGTCGATCTCGTGCGTTTCGTGACCACAACCCGTAGGGGGGCCTAACGTGTCATTTCAGCAGCCATTGCTCCTCCTTCTTCTTCTGCCGGTTGCCGCGCTGGCTGCTGGTTACGTCTTCCTGCAGCAGCGACGACGCCACTACGCTGTTCGGTTCACAAACATCGAATTGCTCAGTTCAGTTGTGCCGAAGCGTCCCGGCTGGCGTCGACATGTCCCCGCGGCTGTGGTCGCAATGTCCCTCGTCGCACTCACATTGGGGCTGGCACAACCGGTTCACGAAACCCCCGTCGCCAACGAGTCCAAGATTGTGATGCTGGACATCGACGTCTCGCGCTCGATGGAGGCGACAGATGTCTCGCCCACCAGGTTGAAGGCAGCAGCGGAGGCGGCCCAGGAATTCGTCCGTGGACTACCCCCAGGCCACCAGGTGGGTCTCGTGTCCTTCTCAAACACAGCGGACATTGTGGTGTCTCCGACCGACGATCACGAACAAGTCGTGAAGGCCATCGGTGAGCTCCAACCTGAGGCGAGCACGGCCACCGGTGACGCGGTGCTTGCGTCGCTGCAGGCAATTGAAGCCGCGCGGGCGGCGGCGGGAGTGGAGTCCACCCCGTCGGCCCAGGGCAAGTCCGCCACGATCGTGATGCTCTCAGATGGCGCACAGAAAGTAGGAGCACCTCTGTCGGAAGCAGCGGCGGCTGCCGTCGCGGCCGGCGTTCCGGTATCTACGATCACGTTCGGCACTCCGACTGGTGTCGTCACTGTCCCGGGCGGGGCCGTGGTGCCGGTGCCGCCGGACCCGGAGGCGATGGCAGAGCTTGCCGAGACAACTGGTGGACGGTCCTTCGACGCTGCCAGTGCCGATCAGCTCAGGGATGTCTACTCCGAGATCCAAAGTGACGTCGGGTACACGATTCAGACCAGTGACCTGTGGCCATGGTTCGTGGCGGTGGGGTTGCTGCTCCTGATGGCTGCAAGTCTGGCGGCTATGGTCTGGTCCGGCAGATTCCTCTAGCGTCCGGACCATCCCCGCGTCAGACGCTGCAGGACATGTCGCTGCCGCAGCACATCGGCGATTTGATCTTCCCGTGCCCCGCTGGACACTGGGAGACCTCCACCTCCTGGCCACTGTCCGTGACGATGACCGCGTCAACGAGCTCGGCATCGCACGCACCACAGCTGGTCTTGACCGACATTCC
>JAUPKM010000082.1 GCA_030837445.1 Actinomycetota bacterium | reverse complement strand
GGCCTACGAAGGGGACTCGACCTGGTTCTGGTTCGAGGGCAACTTCGAGTCGTATGAGAAGAACAAGATCGAGCGGCTGGGTGCAGAGGCGGCCCGTCCGCATCGGGTCACGTACCGCAAATTGACGCGCGGATAGGTCCGCTGATGAGGCGCACGATGGCCGCAATGCGGTGGTCCGACATGGACGCGTTGGGACATGTCCACAACGGTCGATTTCTGGAGTACTTCGAGGCGGCACGCGCCGACCTGGTGAATGAGTTGGTCGATATCGGGCGCCCCGACGGGCTCGGGTTGCTGGTTGCCCGACATGAGGTCGACTACCTTGTGCCGCTGGTGTATCGGCGCGCCCCGATCGCGGTCGATCTGTGGGTGGAGCGGATCGGAAGGACCTCGTTCACGGTCGGATATGAGGTCGTCGAGGACGACCGATCGGTGATCTACGGCCGCGCACTCACGGTGATCGTGGCGGTGGGTCTGCCCTCTGGCCGGGCTGAGCCGCTGCCCGACTTCGTCCGGGAAGCCCTGAACGGCTACCTTCGGGAGCCGACCGATGCCGAACCAGCGGGGCCGGGTTCGTGACTTCCGTGACGATGTCCCGCGACGAGCGGGTGCGACTGGCCGCAGTCCTTGCCACCCTGCTCCGGTGGGACGACGCAACGCGGGTTCGACTGCTCACCAGCAGCCGAGCCGTCGCCGTCTACGCCGATGCACCGATGGGTGTGTTGGTGTTCATGGCGCTGCCGTTGTCAGAACCCCCGGCCGAGGTAGTCGACCAGGCGGTGTCCGCGCACCGACTGCGGGACATCCTCGGTGATGTCGCGGGCGGTGCAGCTGTGCGCGGTGACCTGGCTGTGGCGATCCCCGATCCGCTGGACATGCCTCCCGCGCTGGCCGTCGTCCCGCCCTCGGACGGTTGGATATCGGCCGAGCGCTCGACAGCGGCGGACGTGGCTGCCGTGGTCGAGGACGGTTTGGCCGAGCTGAAGCGCCAGGAGTTGGCGCTGGCCGGTGCGGACGAGGCGACGCGTCGTTCCCTCGCCGAACAGTGGTGGGAGCAGATCTCCTGGGGCGGGCTGCCGCTGAAGGCCCTGCACGCAGGACGATCGATGGGGATGCTTTCCCATCCCGGCGCCCGGATCGAGTCGGCTACCCGTGCCGGCTGGAAACGGATGGCCACCCCGGCCGGTCAGGTGTTCGTGGCGCCGCCGCAGTCGTACTCGGGGATCGCGCTGTCCGTCGTCCGATAGCTTCGCGGGGGCACTCCGAAGGGGAATCCAACTGCTGGCCACGCTCAACCTGGGCCGGATCCTAGGGCTGGTCCGGGCCGCTCACCAGCGATGTGTTCACCATCGCCTGCGCGGCTGTGAGCAGGTAACGCCACATCGCGTCGTCCGCCTCCGGCGGCAGATTGCGCGCGTCGAGCGCGGCCCGCATATGAGCCAACCAATGGTCGCGGGCGGTCTCATCCACCTGGTATGGGGCGTGCCGCATCCGCAGTCGAGGATGCCCTCGCTGAGCCTGGTACGTCGTCGGACCACCCCAGTACTGCTCCAGGAACATCCGCAACCGCTCCTCAGCGGGACCGAGATCCTGTTCCGGGTACATCGGCCGCAGCACCTCGTCCCCGGCCACGCCAGCGTAGAAGTCGGCGACCAACGCGGTAAAGAAGTCTGCGCCGCCAAAGAGCTCATACGGGCTCGCGGACGGGCTGAGGTTGGGTTCCGCTGGCTCGTCCGTCACGCGCCTACCCTAGCGACGAGCCATACTCACCGCGGCGTCCCGCTCGTCACTGACGCCGCGGGTCAGTTCGACTCGCTCGGCGGCCTTGGCGATGTTCTTCAGCATCGAACCGAACACGATCCCGTGGAAGGGTGCCACGGACCACCAATAGGCATGGCCGGCAAGCCCGCGCGGGTGATAGATCGCCCGCTGGTGGTAGATCGTGTCGCCGTCGGAATCCAGTTCGGCTCCCAGCTCCAGCCAGGCCAACCCCGGCATCCTCATCTCAGCGCGCAGGCGCAGCAGGGTCGGCGGCTCCTTTGCCTCGACCCGCCAGAAGTCGACCGCCTCGCCCACCCGGACCGTCCTCGGATTCCGTCGACCCCGGCGCAGACCTACCCCGCCGACGGCGCGGTCCAGCAGTCCGCGGACCTCCCAGGCGAGCGGGAATGAGTACCAGCCGTTCCTCCCGCCGATGCCCTCGATGATCTGCCAGAGAGAATCCTGGGAGGCGTCCACCTCTCGGCTGCGATCGTCGGTATAGAGGCTGCCTCCGGCCCAGTCCGGGTCGTGCGGCAACGGCTCGGCCGGCGCACCTGGCACTGAGGCGCCGGACCAGCGGGTCGTCACGTTCGCATCCCGGATCCGACGCAGCGCGTACTGGACAGCCAGTTCGAACGGCAGCAGACCTTCAGGCGGATCCGGGATGTACTTCTTGATGTCACTCTCCGAGCAGATCACTTCGTTCCGCAGGGATTCCACCAGCGGTTTGGCGATACTCGCCGGTACCGGCGTGATCACGCCGACCCAGTGGGCCGACAGAGTCGGGCTGAGTACCGGCACGGGGGCGATTATCCGGCGACGCAGGCCGGCGGCCGCGGCATACCGTTGCATCATCTCCCGATAGGTCAGCACGTCCGGGCCGCCGATGTCGAAGGTCCGATTGACGTCCGGTGGCAGGT
>JAUPKM010000554.1 GCA_030837445.1 Actinomycetota bacterium | reverse complement strand
GGCCGCATTCTGGTGGCCAGACGGACCCGGCAACGTGTGCTCCCTGACGTCCTGCTGCAGCCGGCCAGCATCGCCGCGTTGGCGGGTCTGACGGTTGAATCCTTCCGACGACGACGACGAGGCGAGCTCAGTTGGCGGGGACGGCAGATCCCCTAGGGCAGCCGCGGCCGGCAATGAACTTCATCCCGACGGTCGCGACGCGGCCGGGTAGAGCGGCAGCCGACCGCCCACGCCGGCCCACAGCCGGGTGCCGTACTCGAAATGCCACCATTCCCGCGCCAAGACCACGAAACCGGCCGCGGACATGGTCGCGTAGAGCAGCCGGCGAAGGTCACGTGCCTGGCTGGCGACCGGATCGGACGCGGCATCGGGCGCCTCCAGCGACGAGGCGAAGGCGCGCACGTCGAACTCATCGAAACCCGTGCCCATCGCCAATGGACGGTTTCGCCAGGTCAGCGTCAGATCGACTGCGCCGCCGGTTGTGTGCGGCGTCGGGGTCGCCGGATCCGGTGAGGGCCGGCTCACGAAGCCCGGCGGTAGGCCGGGGCGGCTGTAGGCCAGCTGATAGAGCTCCTGTTGGAGCGAAGGATCCCGCCAGCCATCGAACACCGCGAGTCCCCAGTCTGGTCGCAGTGACTCAGCGGCCAGCACAAGTCGGTCGGCGGCGCGACGCCGCAGCCACAGCTGTCCGACCGACCCGGACAAGCCCATATGCCAGTAACTCCCGATGGACCTGATCCGGGGATGGCGCACGACAACCAGGGGCTCGGACCGACCGGCAGCGTCCGCGGGCACCCGCGGCAGCGGCTCAGACCCCGACACCTCCGGGTCCAGTAGCACCGGTAGTCGGGGGCAGGCCGGTACTTGCAGCACCGGCGGCGGAGACTGACAGCACCAGTCGAAGTCGGACATCCCCCCATCGTCGTCTATCGGGGCTCTGGCACGCTGGCGGACATGGCAGAGGTTGTGGTGATCGGTGCCGGGATGGGCGGCCTGGCCGCCGCCGCTCGACTTTCGGTGAAGGGCCATCGCGTCCGGATTCTGGAGGCCGGTCCCAACTATGGCGGCAAACTCGGCAGCTACTCACGGGACGGTTTCGTGTTCGACACCGGGCCCAGCCTGCTGACGCTGCCAGCCGTCTACCGGGACCTGTTCATCAAGACCGGCAGGTCTCAGCTGGAGGACTGCGTCGACCTGCAACCGGTCGAGCCGGCCTTTCGATACGCGTTCGCCGACGGCACCGTCGCGGAGTTGCCCGGTTCCGGCACCGGCGCCTGCGCGACGGCCCTCGGCGATGCCCTCGGCGGAGCGGCCGCCGACGACTGGCGGGTGCTGATGAAGCGGGCGGGTGAGGTCTGGCGCATCACCCGCCGACCGGTACTGGAGTCCCCGCTGTCGGGTCCCCGGGACCTGATCGGTCTGATGAGCAGCGTGACCGATATCCGGACGGTCGCACCGTGGCGCAGCCTGCGCAACCAAGGCCGGTCGAGCCTGCGGGACGACCGCCTGGTGACGCTGCTGGATCGCTACGCGACCTACACCGGGTCCGATCCGCGTCGAGCGCCGGCGGCACTGGTGACGGTGCCCTACGTGGAGCAGTCCTTCGGCGCCTGGCACCTCGGCGGCGGTATCCGCACTCTGGCCGACGCCCTGTTCGACCGCTGCCTGGAGCGCGGAATTGAGGTCGAACTCAGCGCGGCGGTGACTCGGATCAGCACCGACAGTGGTCGAGTCACCGGCGTCGAACTGGCCGACGGTCGCCGACTGGCGTGCGACATCGTCGTCGCCAACGCCGACGCCGCGAAGGTCTACGGCGAGCTACTGGACGACCCGGCCGCGCGGGCTCCGTTGCGCTCACTGAGTCGCGCGACCCCGTCATTCAGTGGCTTCGTGCTACTGCTGGCGGTGCGCGGTCGGACGCCAGGACTTCGCCACCACAACGTCTGGTTCCCGGCAGACTACGACGACGAATTCGATTCGGTGTTCGGCCGCCGCGGCGACCCGGCCCACCCTGCGGCCGACCCGACGATCTACGTCTGCGCCCCGGCGGATCCCGCGATGAGGCCGGATGCGGACCACGAAGCATGGTTCGTGCTGGTGAACGCTCCCCGGCACGGCACCGAAGCCGGCTGCATCGACTGGCATGCGCCCGGATTGGCGGAGAGCTACGCCGACCGCGTGCTGACGGTGCTCGCCGGCCGCGGCACGGATATCCGTGACCGAGTGCTGTGGCGCGAAATTCGCACGCCCGCAGATCTTGAATCCGCCACCGGCGCTCCCGGCGGTGCCATCTACGGCACCTCCTCGAACGGCACCAGGGCCGCGTTCCTGCGACCTGCGAACCGATCGCCAGTCACCGGTCTGTACCTGGTGGGCGGATCGGCGCACCCGGGCGGCGGTCTGCCCTTGGTGGCCATGTCCGCCGAGATCGTCGCCAATCTGATCGGACGGGCCTGACCAGACGTGACCGGAAGTGACCCAGACGTGACCAGTCGTGTCAGGAAGTGCCCAGGTGGGCGTCAGCCGCTGCCCAGCCGGCGTCGGATCGACACCACTACCTGGGTCAGGCCGACGATCGCCAGACCCCCCGACACCGCCGCGGCCAGCGTGACCAACGTGACCGCGCTCGGTTGGTGAATGAAGGCAGCCAGCAGGAACATCCCGGTCACCAGCACTCGGGTTGGACGCTCCCAGACGCTCACCACCCCTACCTCGGACATCCCCGTGGCGCCTGCTCGGGCCCGGGCATATTCCTGCAGGAAGGTCAGCACCGCAGCCAACACGCACAGCCAGCCCGGTGCCCCCACCACAAACAGCGCAATCAGATAGAGCACGTCCGCGACCCGGTCGACCAACGAGTCCAGCACGTAGCCCCAGTCGGTGCTGCGCCCGGTCATCACCGCAATCGCGCCGTCCAGGTTGTCCACGATGCCCGAGCCGAACACCAACACCGCGGCGAGCAGCAGCCAGCCACCACCCGCCCAGGCTGCGGCCACTACCCCGACCGACAGCAGTCCGCCCAGCCAGGTCACGCCATTGGGCGACACACCGGCGGCGGCCAGCGGCCGCGCGAGAGCGTGCACGATGCCGAGCCAGAACGCCACCAACCGGTTGGCCCGCGGGTCAATCCCACCGTGCAGGTCGCTCCAGCGGGCGAAGTAGGCGTCCCGGCTGAGATCGGCGGACATCAGGCTGGCAAGTCGCCCAGGCCCAGCAGTTCGTGCACGCGGAGCGTCGAGGTGGACCTATTCAAGGTGTAGAAATGAAGACCGGGGGCCCCGCCGTCAAGCAGCGCCTGACACATCTGGGCGGCAACCTCCACCCCCAACTCGATTACCGCCTGCGGATCATCACCGACTGAGTGGAAGCGGTCAGCCACGTCGGCTGGGAACGCGGCACCAGCCAACTGCGCAAACCGTTGGATCTGGGAGACGTTCGTGACCGGCATGATGCCGGGAATGATCGGTAAGTCCGCCCCCATCGCCGCCGCTCGTTCGACCAACCGGAAGTAGTCGTCCGGGTGAAAGAAGAATTGGGTGATGGCGAAGTCGGCCCCGGCCTCCTGCTTAGCCAGCAGGACCTTGGCGTCGTCGGCCAGCGACGTCGCCTCCGGATGCCCCTCAGGGAATGCTGCCACGCCCACCGTGAAGTCACCCTCGGACCGAATCAGCCGCACCAGATCATCTGCGTGCTCGAGTCCCCCGGGATGCGAGCTCCAGGGGGCACCCGGACCGCCGTCGGGGTCGCCACGCAACGCCAGGACGTGGTTGACACCGGCCTCCCGATAGGCCCGCACGACCTCGAGGAGTTCCACATCGGTGGCCCCCACACAGGTGAGATGCCCGACGGGCAGCAGACTGGTCTCGGTCGCGATTCTGCCGGTGAGTCGAACGGTCCGGTCGCGGGTGCTGCCGCCGGCGCCGTAAGTCACCGAGACGAACGTCGGCGCGAGCGGCTCCAGATCCCTGATGGCGCGCCAGAGATTGGCCTCCCCGACATCGGTTTTGGGCGGAAAGAATTCGAACGAGACGCTGCGCTCGCCGTCACTGACCAGTTCTGCCACGGATGCCGAAAACGTCATTGCGCAAGGATACGGCGGACAAGATGCCGCCCCTGGGTCGGCATCGTAGGCTTGCTCATATGTCGTCCTTCGCAGGTTCCCCGCTGGATGTGGAAGACCTTCGCGGCCGGGTCGGCAAATCCCTTCAGGACTTCCTGTCGACCCAGGTGGGGGCGCTGGACGCTGTCAGCACCGATCTGACTCCGATGTCCGAGGCGGTGGCAGGTCTGCTCGCGGGCGGCAAACGGCTGCGGCCAGCCTTCTGCTACTGGGGTTGGCGAGGTGCTGGCGGCGACGACCTGGAGGAAGCCATCACGGCCGCGACCTCGCTGGAGTTCCTGCAGGCATGCGCCCTTATCCACGATGATGTGATGGACGGCTCCGACACCCGCCGCGGCCAACCCGCCGCCCACCGACGCTTCGCCGCCCTGCACCGTGGCAACTCCTGGTTGGGATCCTCAGAGACCTTCGGCGTCGGCGCAGCCATTCTGCTCGGCGACCTGTGCCTTGCCTGGTCCAATCAGATGCTGCTGACCAGCGGCTTGCCAGCTGGATCGCTGACTCGCGGCAAGGCGACCTACGACGCGATGGTCGTTGAGTTGATGGCCGGGCAGTACCTCGACCTGCTGGAGCAGGCACGTGGCGGTGGCTCGGTCGACCGGGCACTACGGGTGGTCAGATATAAATCCGCCAAGTACACCATCGAGCGCCCGCTACACCTCGGCGGTGAGCTGGCTGGCGCGTCTGGCGAACTGCTGCAGGCCTACAGTGACTACGGATTGCCGCTGGGCGAAGCATTCCAGTTGCGCGACGACGTGCTCGGGGTGTTCGGCGACCCAGCCGTCACCGGCAAACCGGCCGGTGACGACCTGCGCGAGGGTAAGCGGACGGCGCTGGTCGCCGTTGCGGTCGAGAATGCGTCTCCGGCCCAGGCTCACCTCCTCCGCACCAGCCTTGGCGATCCCGCCCTGGGCAGCGATGGCGTGGCCGCGCTGCGGGAGGTGTTGGTGGACACCGGGGCGCTGGCTCGGGTCGAGTCAATGATCGGCGACAAGACCGAGCAGGCGTACGCGGCGCTGGCCAGCGTGGAGTTGGCGGAGCCGGCCGCCGACGTGCTGGCAGGTCTGGTGCAGGCCGCGACGGCGCGGTCGGTGTGAGCCACTGATGGGTTCGCTGCGCCGTTGTCTGCCCGGTGGTCCCCGGCAGGTAACCGGACCGACCGACACCGTCGTCATCGTTGGCGCCGGCCTCGCTGGGCTCAGCGCTGCCATGCGACTGGCAGGCGCCGGCCGCAAGGTGACCGTGGTGGAGCGAGAGGGTGTCCCCGGCGGCCGTGCCGGGTTGATCACCGATGGCGGCTACCGGTTCGACACCGGCCCGACCGTGCTGACCATGCCCGATCTGATTGCCGACGCCTTCGACTGCCTCGGCGAGACCATGTCGGACTGGTTGACCCTGACGCCGGTGTCACCGCTGTACCGGGCGTTCTACCCAGACGGCTCTGTGCTGGACGTGCATTCGGACACGGCCGCGATGGCGGCCGAGATTGAGCGGGTGATCGGGGCCGAGGAAGCGCGCGGTTACGAGCGCTACGTGGACTTCGTCTCGGCGCTGTACCGCTACGAGATGAAGGACTTCATCGACCGCAATATCGACTCCCCGCTCGACCTGGTGACCCCCGACCTGGCGAGGCTGGTGGCCCTCGGCGGCTTCCGACGACTCGCCCCCAAGGTCCGGGAGTACCTGAAGGACCCCAGAACGGAGCGGATCTACTCCTTCCAGGCGATGTATGCGGGCCTCTCTCCGTACGACGCCCTCGCCATCTACGCAGTTATCGCCTACATGGACTCGGTGGCGGGGGTGTTCTTCCCGGAGGGTGGGATGCACGCCGTCCCGCGGGCGATGGCAGCGGCTGCCGCCAAGCACGGGGTCGAGTTCCGCTACGACACCGCCGTGACGTCGGTGGATCTGCAGCATGGCCGCGCCACCGGGGTGGTGACCGCCGATGGCGAGCGGATACCGGCAGATGTGGTCGTGCTCAATCCCGATCTGCCGGTGGCCTACCGGGACCTGCTCGGCCAGGAGCCGTGGTCGGTCAGCCGACTGCGCTATTCGCCCTCCTGCTTCCTGCTGCTGGCCGGATCGTCGGCCCACTACTCCCAGACCGCCCACCACAACATCCACTTCGGCCACTCCTGGAAGGGGGTCTTCACCGACCTGATCGATCGCCGCCAGCTGATGTCGGATCCGAGCCTGCTGGTCACCAACCCGACCCGAACTGACCCGACGCTGGCGCCGGCCGGGAAGCAGAGCTACTACGTGTTGTTCCCGACACCGAACCTGGACGCCGACCTTGACTGGGCCACCGTCGGCCCGCGTTACCGCGATGAGGTTGTCCGGGTGCTCGAGGACCGCGGCTATGTCGGTTTCGGCGACGGCATCGAGGTCGAGCATGTGACAACGCCGGCGGACTGGGCAGCGCGGGGGATGGCGCGAGGTGCTCCGTTCGCGGCAGCCCACTCGTTCGGCCAGACCGGACCCTTTCGGCCCGGAAACCTCTGGGGGGAGAACGTCGTCTTCACGGGCTCCGGTACCCAACCCGGGGTGGGAGTGCCGATGGTGCTGATCTCCGGTCGACTCGCGGCCGAACGGATCACCGGCCCCGACCCCGGCTACTCCTCGCGATCGAGACGCTGACCCGGGCCGACCGTCGCGGGCGGCTGCGCCCGGCCGAGCACAACCTGCAGCGCCGCACGCTCCTGTGCCGCCGGTGTCTCCGGCACCAGTCCCAGGTCACCGGGGGCACCCATCAACAGTCGGCGCTCCCGGGGACTGGTCAGCACCAACACAATGATGATGGCTGCCACCACGAGCAGAGCTATCCCGTCGCTGATGGCGAAGAGGGTGTCCTGGGTGGAACTGGACGTAGCTATCCCGTACATCGTGAAACCTGCGCTGCCGAAGAGCACCACCCGCAGTTCGGCCCGACTCAAGCCGGCTACCACCAACAGCGGCAGACCCCACAACAGGTACCAGGGCTGGACCACCGGGCCCAGGAATACGATCACCATGAACGCCATACCCGCCGCCCGGGTCGCAGGCCGGCCGACGGGTCGCAGCAGCAGCCAGGCCACGATGCCGAGCGCGATCAGTTGGCCCAGCACCCGGAACACCGCGACCATCGTGTCCACCGAGGCCAGCCCAAGCCAGTGACTGAGTTGCCCCGTGAGCATCCCTAACGCCGTTGGCGGGGAGAGCCAGGTTCGGACCTTGCCAGGGGTCGCGAGCGCACCCAGCCAACCCAGCCCCGTCTGACTGATCAGGCCCAAACCCACGAACGTCAGCGCTCCGATGATCGCGGTCAATACCCACTTGGACACCCGATCCCAGAACCCGGCCCGTTGGCCGGCCCAGATGATCCCGATGAACGGCAGCGCCAACAGTCCGATCGGCTTCACCGCGGAACCCATCGCTATCACCACCACCGCCAAGGCCGGTTTGTCCGCCAGCGCCAACACGAAACCGGCGACGATCAACCCCACCATCAGGGCGTCGTTGTGGACCCCGATCACGAAGTGCATCAGCACCAGCGGATTCAACGCCACCACCCAGAAGGCCTTCGCCTGATCGATCCCATGGAACCAGGCGAGCCTAGGCACCCCCCAGGCGATCAGGAATACACCGATCAGCGCGATCAGCCGGAAGACGTAGGCGCCGAGCAGCGGATTGTTCGGCGAGAATGCGGCCACCCCACGCTCCAACAGCAGGAAGAGCGGGCCGTACGGCGCCGGCGACTCCCCCCACAGCGGATCAGCACCGGTCCCGAACCAGCCGGGCACCTCGACGACGCCGCTGGTGTAGGGATCCAGCCCCTGCAAGAGCAGTTTGCCCTGTGCGAAGTAGGAGTAGACGTCCCGGCTGAACAGCGGAAAGCACAGCGTCAACGGCGCCGCCCAGGCAACCAACGTCCACCACAGCCGCCGCAGCGAATCCACCGAGGTGTGCATCACGCCGTAGCCGAGGACCAGCCTCGACTGCAACAGCAGCACCACCCCGAGCTGCACCGCGACCTTCGACACCACGGACCCCAGCGTCGTCCCCCGCAGCGCTTCCACCAGCGGCCAGCTGTTCAGCCCGGAGTCCAGCGGTAGCCAGCCCACCCCAAGGGACCCCAGCACGATCAGAATCGACGCGACAACACCCGGCACGACGTAGCGCAGGGCGAAGGTGGCATTGCCCTCGGCTGCCATCGACCGGGGTTCGACCGCAGCCCGAGAATCCTCCGATGGATTCCTCTCGGCTGCCGGCACCCGTCCAGGGTACCCATGATCCGCAGCCGCCCTGGTGTAAGGATGACTGTCGTGAGTCAGCGGGAACTGGATGCGGCCGGGATCGTGGATCCGGGGCTGCGCGCATCCTACGAGCGCGCGAGGGTGCTGAACTCTCAGCATGGCAAGACCTACTATCTCGCGACCTTGCTGCTGCCTCCGGCCAAGCGACCGTTCGTCCACGCCCTCTACGGGTTCGCCCGGTACGCCGACGAGATCGTCGACGATCTGGAATCCACCTTGACCGCCGACCAGAAGGCGGACGCCCTGTCAACCTGGGGTGCGGCCGCCCTGACCGACCTCAACCGGGGCTACTCCCACGATCCGATCACGGCGGCGGTGGTGGACACGGCCCATCGCTGGCAGATACCGCTCGCCCATTTCGAAGCCTTCCTGCACTCGATGGCGATGGATCTGACCGTCACCGAGTACCAGACCTTCGAGGACCTCTACGAGTACGTCTACGGTTCGGCCGCCGTGATCGGACTGCAGATGGTGCCCATTCTGGAGCCGGCCACCGATGACGCCTACCGCCGGGCCACCGACCTCGGCGTCGCCTTCCAGTTGGCGAACTTCGTTCGAGACGTCGGCGAAGACCTCGACCGGGGCCGGGTATACCTGCCGTTGACCGAATTGGCCGAGTTCGGCGTGGATCGGGCGGCACTGGAGCGGAGGATCGCGACGCCCGAGATCAAGAACGCCCTGCGCGCCCAGATCTCCCGGGTGCGAGAGTTGGAGGAGGCGGCGCGGCCTGGGATCGCCGCCCTGCACCCGGCCTGCCAACCGTGCATCGAAGCCGCCCGGGTGCTGTACTGCGGCATCGTCGACGCCGTGGCGCAGATCGACTACGAAGTGTTCGACCGCCGGGCATCGGTGGGTCTGGGCAGACGGCTAGCCGTTGCCGGTCCTGCCTGGCGTCGCGCCCGCGTCGCCCGCCGCCGGTTCGGCGGCGGCAGCACCGGGGAACCAGCGCCGGGGCGGTCCTGAATACGGCGTCCGCTGCAGGCCTCGGCGGCCGAGGAACACCCACAGCACCAGCGTGAGCACCACCAGCGCGAACCCGAACAGCAAATCCTCTACCGGCGCAAACACCAACCTGCCGTCACCGATGAACGGCGGCGGACCCTGCGTCGGCGAACTGTCACCGATGATTTCCGCGCCGGAGTAGCGCACGATCCCGAAACCGGTCAGCACACCGTTGGTGAGCAGCTGGAAGCTGACAATGATGGCGTAAGACACCCAGAACACCCGACGGGTGAGGAGCCGGGTGCGAAAGATCAGCAGATCCGCCACGACTGCCAACACCACCCCGGCCAGCGCCAACCCTGTGTAGCTCACCGCTCACCGATCCTGGTTCCGCCGACGATTTCTTCTGCCGGCTCATCACCGACCTGCCAGCGCCGCGCCGACCGCACTGCCTCCAGCGTCAGAACGGCCGCTGTGGGGATGATCAGGAAGAACAGCACCTCGTCCAACGGCAGGCCGCCAGGCAACATCACCCCGGAGATCCGCGCGGGATCAAAGGTCCAGTGACCTTCGGAGATGGCATACACGTCCCAGCAGATGAACAGGGCGGCGACCGGCAGCACAGCTGCCAGCAGCCGACGCCAACGGGCGAACACCCTTGTCAGTAGCACAACCTCCAACCAAACCGTGCCGACAACACAGAACGCCAGCACCCCCAGATAGGACAGTTGCCCCATCAGCGCCCCCCGCCGATAGCGGCATCCCGGAGCGCCACCGCGGGGTCTGACAGCCTGGCTGGGGCCATCCGGGGTGCACCGGCGGGGTCCGCGGCCTGCAGCCGGCGGGCACCCATCGCGTCTCTTGGCCGATCGCAGGCCAAAACCGCAGCAAGTCCATCGTCCTCGTCGAGCCAGCACATCGTCCACTGCGACCCGCTCGGATCACCCCGAACGATCATCTGCGCAACGCGGTAGTTGGACAGAAAGCCGGTCCACTGCAAGGTTCGACCGAGCACCACGCTCCAGAAGTAGGGGACCGCGTCGTAGCCGCCAACCGCGCTCCGGCTGCGGTTGAAGGTGGCTGCCCGCGGACCGGACCCGACGGCCGGCCGCGCAAGCCATTCCAGCACCGACCGGGCAACCACGACCGGTGCATCCAACGCGTCCTGCCAGTGACCTCCCGGCAGCCAGCAGGAGTACCGCGGCGACCAGCGCTCGGCCACATCACCCACCGCAAACACCCCCGGCACGCTGGCGGCTAGTTTCGGGTTCACCTTCACCGCTCCGGTTCGGGGCGACAACCGGACACCGCTGCCGACCAGCCAGCCCGTCGCCGGGCGCACCCCCACCGCCGCCACCAGTAGGTCTGTCTGCCAACTGCCGACACCTGCCGACACCGCCAGCCGGTCACCACCGTCGGCCACCGCAGTAATCGCCACCCCTAGATCCAGTCGTATCCCGGCCGCGGGCAGCCAATCTCCCACCGCGCGTCCGACTTCGGGTGGCAGCAACGGCAACAGCCATGCCGCCTGTTCCACCAACTGGACGGAATCCACCCATGGCCTCGCAAGCGTGGCGATCTCCATCCCGAGCCAGGAACCGCCTGCAACTGTCACCGCAGCCACCGCAGGATCGGCGAGTCGCGCGTCCAACAGCCGCCGATCGTCGAACGTGCGCAGGGTCAACACCGAGCCTCGCAGTGCCGCCTCATCACCTGTGAGCCAGCCGTCGGGCAACAGCGGGTCGGCGCCGGTGGCGGCGATGACAGCCGCCGCCTCGTACCGGTCGCCGCCGGCGGTCGCGATCAGCGGCCCGTCTGTGGCGGCCTGCAGCGCCACCGCCGGGGTGTCCAGCCGGATGTCCACGTCCAGCTTTGCCCAATCGACACCCAACTCGACCGCTACCTCGTCCGATCCTGTCTCGCTGGTCGGCTTCGACAGCGGTGGTCGGTCATACGGCGCCCGGGCCTCCCCCGCGAGCATCGTCAACGGGCCGGTGAAGCCCGCGGCCCGCAGCTCCTGGCAGGTACGAGCGGCGGCCAATCCGCCTCCGACCACGACCACGGCCTCGCTCCGAGCAGGGGACATTCTCCGACCCTAAGCCCGTCGATTTTCGGGCGGCGCGCGGGCCACGCCCCCGCCTGGCCGCGGATCAGCACCCGAGACCGTAAACTCATCTGTCGTGAGTGCCCAGCCGGACCCCGTCGTCGGACGGCTCATTGAGGGTCGTTACCGCGTCGAGGCCATCATCGCTCGCGGCGGCATGTCCACGGTGTACCGCGCGACCGACATTCGGCTAGACCGAACAGTGGCCCTGAAGGTGATGCAGCGGTCCCTCGCGGAGGATCCGGGCTTCGTGGAGCGCTTCGACCGGGAGGCCAAGTCGGCGGCCCGACTCAGCCATCCGAACGTCGTCGGTGTCTACGACCAGGGCAGTTACGACGGCCTGGTCTTCCTGGTGATGGAGTACGTGCCGGGCCATACTCTCCGCGACGTGTTGCGGGTGCATGGCGCCCTTGAACCGCTGCGGGCGCTCGGGGTGGTCGATCCGGTACTGCGCGGGCTGGCCGCCGCCCATGCGGCAGGCTTCGTTCACCGCGATGTCAAACCGGAGAATGTGCTGGTCACGGCCACCGGACATATCAAGGTGGCCGATTTCGGGCTCGCCCGGGCCATCACCGCCTCACCGTCCAACGCCGCCACCCGCGGCGTGCTGATCGGAACGGTCGCCTACCTGTCCCCGGAGCAGGTAGAGACCGGCCAGGCCGACGGCCGCAGCGACGTCTACGGCACCGGCATCCTGCTGTTCGAGCTTTTGACCGGTGCGGTGCCCTACCGAGCCGAGACACCGCTGGCGGTGGCGTATCGGCACGTCCACGATCAGGTCCCAGCGCCGAGTTCGCTGCAGTCCGGCATCCCCGCCTATGTCGACGAACTGGTGGCCCGTGCGACCGCTCGCCGGCCGGAGGACAGATTCGGCGACACCGCCGAGTTCCTCTCCACGGTGACCGTCGCCCGTGGCCGGCTGGCCGCCGACCCGGCCACGTCGCTGGCGGAGACCGCTGACGGGGAGAGGACCGCGAACCCCGTCAACGGCTCGACTCGGCAGGGCAGCGGCCCGACAGTCGAACCTGCCGACCGCGCCCTGGTCGGTGCGATGGCCGCCACCGGCGGCGGTACCGGTACCGCGGTCCTGGCCGGTCCCGGACCAGCCGACGTACGCCTCGACGATCACCAGGGGCGGCCGGCGGAGGGTGAGCCACCGGACCCACCCTCGGAGCAGACGCCCCCCGCTGCACCGCCGGCGCGCGGTAAGCCGCCGCGCCCGGTGCGCAGTTCACGCAGCGGCGGCCGCTACCTGACCCTGTTGGTGGTGATCCTGATCGCTGCCCTGGTCGGTGGCGGTTCCTGGTGGGTGGGCTCGCAGCGGTACATACCGATGCCCAATGTCGTAGGCAAGACGATCGCGGCCGCGACACCACCCTTGGCCAGGCAAGGCCTGAAGATCACTGAGGCGAATCAGGCGTTTTCCGAGACCGCGGCCAAGGGCGTCATCATCTCCACCGATCCGGCGACCGGAGATGACGCCCGGGTCGGCAGCACTATCGATGCCACGGTCTCCAAGGGCCCGGAGCGCTACGACGTGCCCGACGTTCGGGGCAGCCCCATCGACCGGGCCACCACTGCGGTGCAGGACGCCAAGCTGACAGTCGCCGGCACCGAATCCGCCTATGACGACACTGTCCCGCAAGGTCAGGTGGCCGCCACCGAACCAGCTATCGGCTCGTCCTTGAAACGAGCCACCGCAGTGACCTTGCTGGTGTCGAAGGGACCAGCCCCGGTCGACGTACCCGAGCTGAGCGGAAACAACCTGGACGATGCAAAGGCGATCCTGGCCGATGCCGGGCTGACGGCAACGATCGTCGAGGAGTACGACGAGTCGATGGACGCCGGCTTGGCTGCGGGTACCAAACCCTCCGCAGGGACCACCCTGAAACGAGGGGATGCGGTCGAGCTGATCGTGTCCAAGGGACCACCACCGGTGGACGTCCCCGACGTGGTCGGTCTGAGCCGGTCGGCGGCCATCGACAAGCTGCAGGCGGCCGGCCTTGACGTCCAGACAACCAACCGCCTGCCGGTGGTGATCCTGGACAAGGTCTACTCCCAGACCCCCGGCGGCGGCACGAGTGTGCCCAGAGGCTCCACCATCACGCTCACGCTGGTCTAGGTGGGCACTTCCCCGGCTCGATTCATTCCGGAACGGATCCGGCCCCGACTCGCGCCGGTCGCCCTAGTCGCAGTCACCGCCATCTGGGGCTCGACGTTCGTGGTGGTGAAGTTCGCCATTGCCGAGATGCCCGTCTTCACCTTCCTGAGTTGGCGGTTCGGGATCGCGACCGTACTACTGCTGGCACTACGACCACGGTCGGTGCTGTCCCTGGCCAGGCGTGACCTGCGCCGGGCCACTGCACTCGGGATCGCGCTCGGGATGGGCTACATCCTGCAGACCATCGGCCTGCAATACACCTCCGCGACAGTGTCCGGTTTCGTCACCGGGATGTTCCTGGTATTCACTCCGCTGGTGGCGTGGGCGGTGACCGGGGAGCGGGTGACCGCCACCGCCTGGGTTGCGGTAGCAGTCGCGACGGTTGGCCTCGCACTGATGTCCCTGACCGGGGCCAGCGCCGGTCTGGGGGAAATCCTCACCCTCGGCGGTGCGCTCGCCTTCGCCGCTCAGATCGTCGGACTGTCTCAGTGGTCCAGTCGTGAGAACGCCTACGGACTGACCGTGGTGCAGTTGGCCACAGTGACGGTCATGTGCCTGCTGCTGACGCCATTCGAGTCGGGGCCCCGGGTACCACCGAGCGCGGCCAGCTGGGCGGCCGTGGTGTTCCTGGCCGTGGCCGCGACTGCCTTGGCGTTCGTCACCCAGACCTGGGCCCAGTCCCAGTTGGAACCGACCCAGGCGGCGGTGATCCTGACCATGGAACCAGTTTTCGCCGGCCTTACCGGTTTCCTGGCCGGCGAGCAGATGACGTTGCGGCTACTGCTCGGCGCGGCCATGGTGCTACTGGCCATGTACCTGGTCGAACTCGGTCCGCGGCGGAGCCGGGAGGCACAAGTCGCCCACCTCGAACCCTGACCCACCCGAGGGCACGTCGATCTGCCGGTCACCACGTGGGTTTCGCCGCGGTTACAGCGGCGGCCCGTCCTCTGGGCGTTCCTGATAGCTGTAGCGCTGCTCGCTCCAAGCCGCGCCGACATTGTGGTAGCCCCGGTTCTCCCAGAAACCCCGGCGATCCTCAGTCAAGTACTCGATCGCACGCACCCATTTGGTGCTCTTCCAGGCGTACAGCGGTGGACAGATGAAGCGCAGCGGCCAGCCATGCTCGACCGACAGCGGCACCCCGTTGTGGGTGTGCGCGAAGACGGTGTCCGCGGCCACGAAATCCGACAGTCGGACGTTGCTTGAGTAGCCGTATTCCGCCCAGATCAGCACGTGCGCAACGTCATCGGCGGGCGGACAGACCGCCATCAGGTCGCGGGCGAGTATTCCGGTCCACCGGTTGTCCAACATGGAGAACTTCGTGACGCAGTGGAAATCGGCACCCACCTCACTGGTGGGCAAGGCCATCATCTCGGGATAGTCGAGGAAGTGCTCCTGGCCCGACGCGGTGGCCCCGAAGATTCGCAGATCCCAACTCTGCAGATCGATCCTGGGCACGCGGCCGTAGTGCAGCACGGGCCAGCCGCGCGGGACATACTGCCCCGGGGGAAGGCGGCTGATGTGGCCTCCCGGCGGTCGCCGGGGGCCTTCCGATCTGGCCGACTCGGTCATCCGGGAGCCAACAGCGGTGACAATATGTCGGCGGCCTGCTCTACGTCCTGATCGGTGATCCCGGCATAGGTGACAAGCCGCGCCTCACGTGGGCCGAGCACACTGATGACCACCCCGGCGGACAGGGCGGCCTGATGCAGCTCCGTGGCGGACCGCCGGCTCTCCCGCAGGCTGAGCAGCACGATGTTCGTGTCCACGATGGTGACATCGACGACATCCGGGGCGACTGCCGCCAACAACTGCGCCAGCCTCGTGGCGCGGCGATGGTCCTCGGCGAGCCGGGCGATGTTGTGGTCGACTGCGTAACGGGCCGCCCCGGCCAGTACCCCGACCTGTCGCATTCCGGCCCCCAGCCGTTTCCGCAGTACCCGGGCCGCGGCGATCCGATCCTCATTCGCCAGCAACATCGAGCCGACCGGAGCTCCGAGACCTTTCGAGAAACAGACGCTGACGGTGTCGAACAACGCCCCATAGCTTGCAAGCGGCACGCCTGACGCGACGTGTGCGTTCCAGATCCGGGCACCATCGAGATGCATCGCCAGGCCATTGGCGTCCGCAACTGCTCGCAGTTCCTGTAGCGCCACCAACGGCTGCACCCGGCCGCCGCCGAAGTTGTGGGTGTTCTCCACCACGATCGCGGCGGTTCCGACCAGATAGGGGCTGGACGGCGGCCGGGCAATGCCGGCCACCCGGGCGGGGTCGACCAACCCGTCGAGGGCATCGTAGGTCCTGGTCGTGATACCGCCCTGGGCCGCCAGCCCGCCCAGTTCGGCGCGCACGATGTGGGCGAATGCGTCGGTCACCACCTCCTGGCCAGCTGGCACCAGCGTGCGGAGTCCCAATTGGTTGGACATACTGCCGGTCGGCGTGAACAAGCCCTGCCGGTGGCCGAACATCGCAGCCACCTGCTCCTGCAACTCGTTGACGGTGGGGTCTTCCTCGTAGACGTCGTCACCCAGCGGGGCGGACACCATCGCCGCAAACATCTCCGGAGTTGGCACCGTCAGGGTGTCGCTCCGCAGATCGATCAGCCGCTCAGCGGCCATCCAGTGCCCTCTCGTGCTTCAGCAGCGCGGCTTTGACCTGTGTCCCGTAGCCGTAGTTGCCCAGCGATCCGCCGGACTTGACGACTCGATGACACGGCACGAACGGCGCCACGTGATTCGTGGCGCACGCAGTACCGGCCGCCCTGGCCGCCCGCGGCCGACCCACGGAGGTCGCCAACTCGGTGTAGCTGACGACCGCCCCGGCCGGCACCTCCCGCAGCGCCGACCAAGCGGACTCGGTGAAGGCGCCGCCGCGTTGACTCACCGAGACCTCGTCCAGGGCATCGATGTCACCGTCGAAGTAGCGGTCGAGCAACGCAGCGATCGGCGCCAGCGGATCGGCCGCCGTCGGCCGATCCGAGACCTGACCGGGCAGTTCGGTCAGCAGTTGCGCGAGCGGCACGAAACCACTCGCCACCACAGCACCTACCCGACCGGTCCCAGCTTCCGGGTCGATCCGGCGGTCGCCGACGTCGGTCGGATCGGTGACCACCGCCAACACTCCGACCGGGGTGCTGAACTCCGCGTACAGAAGTTCACCTCCAACGCCACTTCCCACCAGTTCGGTCACGGCAAGACTCACCTGTCTCCCAGCATCTCAGCGACTGAGAAGGCCAACTCCAACGACTGCTCCCGGTTCAACCTGGGGTCACACGCGGTCTCGTAACGATCGGACAGGTGAGCCTCCTCGATCCCTCCGGTGCCGCCCAGACATTCGGTGACGTCGTCCCCGGTCAACTCGATGTGGATACCGCCGGGATGGCTGCCGACTGCACGATGCACATCAAAGAAGCCCGCCACCTCATCCAAGATGTCGTCGAACAGTCGCGTCTTGTGGCCCGCCACTTCGCGGGTGTTGCCGTGCATTGGATCGCAGAGCCAGACGACGCTGTGACCGCTCGCCTCAACCTTCTCCACGATCGGCAGTAGCACCTCCCGAATGTGAGAGGCGCCCATCCGGGTGATCAGCGTCAACCGCCCCGGGTCCCGATCTGGATCGAGTCTGGTGACCAATTCCAGGGCCTGCTCGGGACTGGTCGTGGGCCCAAGTTTCACGCCGATCGGGTTTCGGATTCGGGAGGCGAAATCGATGTGCGCCCCCGACATTTCCCGGGTCCGCTCCCCCACCCAGAGGAAGTGACCAGAGACTGAGTAGGGCTCACCGGTCCGGGAATCGATGCGCACCAGCGGACGCTCATAGTCCAACGCCAGCGCTTCATGGCCGGCGTAGAAATCGACTCGGCGGAACTCCTCCGGTTGCGCCCCGCACGCATGCATGAAGGACAGCGCCCGGTCGATCGCTCCCGCCAACCGGTCGTAGCGCTTACCTGCCGGGCTGTCCCGAACGAAATCCTGGTTCCAGGCATGCACCTGTCGCAGGTCTGCGTAACCGCCCTGGGTGAAGGCGCGCACGAGGTTGAGGGCGGCGCTCGAGGCGTTGTAGGCCTCCACCAGTCGCTGCGGGTCGGGCCGTCGAGCCTCAGCCTCGAACGCGAGTTGGTTCACCCCGTCGCCGAAGTACGACGGAAGCGTGACACCGTTGCGCGTCTCCTCCGGGCTGCTGCGCGGTTTGAAGTACTGACCCGCCACCCGGCCCACCTTGACTACCGGCATGCCGGCACCGTAGGTGAGTACAACGGCCATCTGCAGCAGCGTCTTCAACCGAGCTCGGATCGAGTCCGCTGTGTTCGCAGCGAACGTCTCGGCGCAGTCCCCGCCCATCAGGACAAATGCCTGCCCGCGGGCGACCTTCGCCAACTGTTCCCGAAGGATGTCGCTCTCGCCAGCGAAGACCAGCGGCGGCAGGGTAGCCAATCTGGCCTGGGCACGGTCCAGTGCTGCGGCGTCGGGCCAGCGCGGCTGCTGTCCAGCCGGTAGAACAGGCCAGTCGATGACAGGTGTCATCGCGAGTCCGTCGGGTTGGACAATCATCCTACGAGGGTAACGACCCCACCGACGCAGCCTCGCGTCGGCTCTGCTCGGCGATGTCGACGAAGAACGCCGTCTCCTGCTGCTTGCCTGGGTACTTCAGCAGCACCAGCGCAATCGCCAGCAACGACATCGCCAGCGCAATTCCCACCGCCCAGGACTTGCCCTGGGTGAACCCGGTGGCCGCCGCATCCATGATCTGAGCCGCCGGCGTCGGTGGATAGCGCTGGGCCACATCAGCGGCGCCATCAAAGGAGGCGACCAATTGCTGGGACGCCTGCGCCCCAAGCGCCTCCGACTGCTGCGGACTGAGTTTCGCGATGGCCTGTTGGATGTAGACGCTGTAGGCGATTGCCAGCGCACTTCCCATCACGGCATTCATCACCGCTCCGCCGAAGTCACGGGTGAGATCGGTGAACGCCGAACCCATTCCGGCGCGAGACGTGGGCAGCGACGCCATCAGCGCTCTGGACGCGGGTGCTGCCGCCAATCCGACGCCGGCTCCCACCAACGCATAGGCGAACAGGACGTGGAATTCGGCGGCGCCGGGACGCCAGAACACCAGCATCCAGCCGAACGCGAACGCGGCGATAGCCAGGCCCAGCGCCAAGGTGGACCGCCCACCGTTTCGCGCCATCAGCTTGCCCGCCGGGATCGACGTCAGGATCATCAGGATGCCGAGTGGGAGCTGAATCAGGGCGGCGTGCAGAGCCGAATAGCCCAACACGTTCTGAGTGAACTGCTGGCCGATGAACAGCGCACCGATCAGCGACCCGAACGTGATTGTGCCCGCCACCGCGGCCACCCAGAATGTTCGTGCAGCTGCAGCCGGCAGATCCACCAGGGGTCGAGGGGCCCGCCGCTGCCGTAGGAAAAACAGGACGAACGCCGCCGCCGACAACGCCAGCAGCAGACCCACCCGTGGCCACTCCCGGTTCGGTATCAACTGCAGCGCGATCACCAGACTGGCCACAGCGACCACCGACAGCACTCCGCCGAGGTTGTCCACCGACTTCGCGTCCTCACCGGCGTGTTTGGGCAACACCCACAGCCCCAGCACCAGATCGATCGCGGCCAGTGGCACCGTGATCAGGAATACCGAGCCCCACCAGAACGAGCCCAGCAGCAGACCCCCGATCAACGGGCCAAGGGCAGCAAAACCACCCCCGATGCCGGACCAGAGTGCGATCGCCTTGGTCTGGGCGCGCCCGGTGTAGAGGGCGGACAGGATCGACAAGGTGGTCGGGAAGAGCAGGCCTGCAGACAGCCCGGACAGGAACCTGGCCAGGATCAGCACCTCAACGGTCGGTGCGAAAGCCGCCATCAGCGCCGTCGGGATCGACAGGGTCGCCCCGAGGGTGAACAGCAACTTGCGACCGTAGCGGTCGCCGAGCGCGCCTAGGTACAGCACCGAACAGGCAAGTCCAAGAGTGAAGGCGTTGGCGATCGCGGTGATCTGCGTCTGGGATGCGTGCAGCTCCCGGCCGATCGACGGCAGCGCCACGTTGGCGATACCAAGGTTCATGTTCGCTGCCACAGCGCCGAGAATCAGGGCGGTCAACACCAAAGCGCTGCGTGGCGGTCGCGAACCCGTCGCCGCAGTTGCCATCTGAGTGTTCACCTGCAGATCATTGCAGTTGGCCGCCGGGAATCCACCCCGGTCAGCCACTACCGTGACTCCATGACCATTCTCGCCATCGACGTTGGCACCACCGGCGTCACCGCCCTGCTCATCTCCACCGATGCCTCAATCGTCGCGAAGGGTTACCAGGAGTTCCCCCAACA
Source organism: Actinomycetota bacterium (assembly GCA_030837445.1). Lineage (GTDB taxonomy): Bacteria > Actinomycetota > Actinomycetes > S36-B12 > UBA10799 > JACJWR01. The sequence goes on along the minus strand of JAUPKM010000554.1, from coordinate 711 downwards.
CTTTCCGCAGGAGGGTTGGGTCGAACACGATCCGGCACAGATCTGGGATGCCACACTGGCGGCCTGTGCCGAGGTGCTGGCCGGCGACGAGGAGCCCACCGCGATCGGAATCACCAACCAGCGGGAGACGCTGGTGCTCTGGGATCGGGAGACGCTGGGCTCACCGACCCGCGCCATCGTCTGGCAGGACCGTCGCACCGCAGGCATCTGCTCCCAGCTGCGCGCCGACGGTCATGAGGACATGATCGAGGAACGCACCGGGCTGCGGTTGGATCCCTACTTCACTGGCACCAAATTGACCTGGATCGCCACGAACGAGCCGCACGTCTGGGCGGGAGTCATGTCTGGCCGGACGGCTGTCGGCACGGTGGATTCCTATCTCATCGCGCGACTGACCCGAGGGCTGCTGCACGTCACTGATGCCAGCAATGCCAGCCGCACCCTGCTTTACAGCCTGGAGACCGGGGACTGGGACGACGAACTGTGCGCGATCTTCGGGGTTCCCCGTGATGCCCTGCCGGAGATCGTGCCGTCCTATGGCGAAATCGGCACGTCCGACCCTGACGTCTTCCTCGGCCTGTCGATCCCGATCGCGGGTATCGCGGGAGATCAACAGGCAGCCCTGTTCGGCCAGGCGTGTTTCACCCCCGGTTCCAGCAAGTGCACCTACGGCACCGGATCGTTCGTACTCGTGAACACCGGCGAAGGACT
>JAUPKM010000081.1 GCA_030837445.1 Actinomycetota bacterium | reverse complement strand
CCGCCGGTCGAACACGAAGAACGGGACTCCGCGAGCGCCCAGTTGAGCCGCGGTGACCTGGTCGGCAGCGACCTGGTCGCGATAGTCAGCTGAGCTGAGCATTGTCAGCGCGGCACCCGCGTCCAAGCCGACACCAGCCACCAACGGGTGCAGTTCTTCGGCCGTGAACACCGGCAGCGCCCGCTCAAAGTACGACGAAAACAGCGCCTCGAGCAGTGCTGCCCCGCGGCCTTGTCGTTGAGCCCAGAGTACAGTCCGGTGGGCATCGGCGGTGTTACCACTGACCGTCTCAGCGAGCCGATAGTGCAGACCCGCCTCCGCCGCGGTGTCGCTGACGTCGGACATCATGTCGACTGCCTGCGAAAGCGTGATTTCGTACTTCTGCGCCAGCACCTCCACCGTGCGACGCCCGTCGCTGGTGGCATCCGGATCCAACTGAAAGGCCCGATGAACGACCGTCACCCGCTCACGATCCGGATACCCCGCGAGGGCCCGCTCAAATTGCCGTTTTCCGATGAAGCACCAGGGACAGACCATGTCCGACCAGATCTCGACCTGCACCGAAACTCCAATCCGCTACTGCCGCCGGCTCGCACCGAGGGCCCGAGTCACTCGTCGTTGGACAGCCTAGGCCGGACAGGGGGCCCCCGCTGCTGCGACGATTCCCCCATGGACTCCCAGGCCTCGAATTCCAGGGTCGAATCGGAAACTGACCGATCAACCGCAGAGCTGTCCCTCGGCGTGATCGGGAAACGACTGCTGCTGGCGTTCGCCGCGATGGCAGTGCTGGCGGTGCCGGCAGTCATCGTTGGAATGGCGTGGAACCCCGCCGGCACCTCAGTTGTGATTCTCGGTTCGATCCTGGCGCTGGCCACCACCGCGACCGCCGGCTACCGGGCCGGCGTCAGTGCAGTTGTGGCGTTGCTGCTGCTCACCCCGCTGGCGCTGGTCGCGGGCCTGCTTCCAATCGCGGGCGCCTGTCTGATGGCAGTGATGTGTCTGATGTCCGGCGCGACGGCGCTCTGGGGACTGCACGTCGCCTTTCGGATGGTGCCGCTCTACATCGCCTTCCTGATGCTCAGCCCTCCCGTTTTCAACGGGGTGGCGGCAGAACCGCTGTCCTCCGCGTACGTGCTGTCGGCATCGGTCATGTTGGCGATTGGCGCCCTGTGGGTGTTGTTGCTGGCCCGGCCGTTCCTGAGCCGGCTCCCCCGCCGGGAACTGACCCACAATCCACTCTCCGCCACCGTCGTCTATACAACCGCCACCACTGTGCTGTGCTCGGTGAGCACGTTGATTGTCCTGATGATCGACGCCGGTCATGCCGGCGCCTGGTTGATCATGACCCTGTTGATCGTCATGCAGGTGGCACCGACGGCGACGCTGGACAAGACCGGACAACGGTTGGGCGGAACCGTGCTGGGGGCTGTGCTGGCCGCCGGCATCAGCTTCGTCGCCACCACCACCGCTGGGTTGGCGGCGTGGGCCCTAGTGATGATGGTGGCCGCGATGACGGTCTTCACCGGCCCGCGCTACTGGCTGTACGTCACTTTCCTCACCCCGGCGGTGATCCTCCTATCGTCCTCCCCCGGGGATGTTCTACGCCTGGATGCGCAACGGCTCGGGTACACCGCTATCGGCGCAGTGCTGGCGGCGGCCACCTCCGGCGGGGTCTTTTGGTACCAACGCAAACGGGCGGCAGATCAACCTTCCCCCAGCGTCGCGGAATAGACTCTGAGCACGGCCGACCAAGAGACCAACGGCAGTTCACAGAGGTGGCGCCCAGACCGGACGACAGCGTCGGCGGGTGAGGAGATTGTGATGCGACTCTTCCGTCGGGTCGGAAATGGCTAGCCCCTACCGATCGGAGGCGGTCGCGGCCAACGAGTCCAGCGATCGGCTGGACGAACTGTTGCCGGTCACCTCGCTCCGGCTCTGGCTACTGGCCGCTGCCGCGGTGGTGTTGATCGCGGCAGCCATCGCCTACACCGCGATCACCCCGCGCAATGTCACCGTCACCGGCCAAGGCCGAGTTGTCGGCGACGGCGGGATCGGCCTGGTCACTTCAACCGCCGACGGCCAGTTCGGCAGTTTCGTGGTTGCAGACGGATCACGGGTGAAGGCCGGTCAGAAGGTCGCTGAGGTCATCACCGCTGCCGGACCGGTGCCGCAGTTCACGCAGGTCGACGGCACCCTGCTGGGCTATCTACCTTCACCCGGCGCACCGGTGAAGGTAGGCACCTGGCTGTCGCAGGTCACCCTGAAGGTCGACGACGGCAGGGTCGGCCTGATCATGGTGCTGCCAGAGGAGTCCGGCAAGGTTGTCGAGGGTCAACCGGTCAAGGTCTCAGTGATAGGTGGGCCCACCCTGCAGGGGCGGATCGGACCCGACCGTAGCCCCGCACTGTCGGCAGCACGAATCCAGGAAGGGATGGGCACCCTCGACCCTCCGACTGGGCCACGAGTCGCGATCGAAGTGCTGTTCGACGAGCCCGCGCCGCCCGGCTACGAATTCACTGGCGTCATCCTGGTCAGTGAACGCACCCTGCTGGGGCAGTTGCTGGGGCTGGGATGAGAGACGCGGAGACCGCTGACCCGCCGAGTCGATTCCGCGCGAAATCGCCGGTCCGGATGCAGCTGGAAGCGACCGAATGTGGTGCTGCCTCATTGGGAATTGTGTTGGCCTACCACGGCAAGTGGCTGCCGCTGGAAGAGTTGCGCGACGCCTGCGGCATTTCCCGAGACGGCAGCAACGCGTTGGCGGTGAAGCGGGCAGCTCAGGACTACGGGCTGAACGTCAAGGCGCTTCGGTGCACACCGGCCGGGCTCAAATCACTGCAAATGCCGGTCGTGATCTTCTGGCGGTTCAACCACTTCCTGGTGGTCGAAGGCTGGTCGCCGCAGGGCTGGTGCCTCAATGACCCGGGCCTGGGTCACCGCACCTGCAGCGAATCCGAATTCGACGAGTCGTTCACGGGGATCGCGCTGGAGATGACGCCAGGACCCGACTTCGAGAAGGGCGGGCGGCCCCCGAAGCTGATCTCTCGGCTCGGCCGGTACCTCACCGGATCCCGCGACGGCGTGGTGCTGATGGCGGTGCTCGGCCTGCTGCTGGTGGTCCCGCAGATTCTGGTCCCGGGAATCGCGCGACTGTTCGTCGACTGGCTGCAGGGCGGACCGGAGGTGCAGGTCTCGACCCTGCTCGGGGCACTGGTGCTGGCCGCGCTGCTGCAGGCCTTCCTGGTCGGGTTGCAGGGTGCCGTCGGCATGCGGCTGGCGACGAAACTGGCCATCGTGCTGCAGTCGAAGATGGTCGCCCGGCTGCTGAATCTGCCGGCCGCGTTCCACTCCATGCGCGGCTCTGGCGCGTTGGCGCAGCGGGCACTGCAGCCGTCGATGGTCGCCGCGACAGTCTCCACCATGTTCTCCACCATGACCGTGGGCGCCATCAGCAGTCTCACT
>JAUPKM010000553.1 GCA_030837445.1 Actinomycetota bacterium | reverse complement strand
CCTGGTTGGCGCGCCAATTGTCGGAACTGTCGATGCCGGCCGAAACGACCCCGAGCGGCTTGCCCCCCAACTGCGGCTTCCGGTAGACGAGATTGCCGGTGGCGGACATGTCGATCCACCCTCCGCCCTCGGGCCAGTACCTGCTGTCGGTCTGCCACTGTTTGCTGTAGGACGCATCCACCAACACCATCCCGGCGGTTCGCGCCGGGTAGCGGGTACCGACCGCGCGGACCAGCAGCCCCCCGTAGGAGTGACCGACGAAGATCATCGGCGCTGTCTCGCCGACCCTGGTCAGCAGGGCGATCAACTCAGCGGCGTGGTCAGCGGCGCTGACCACGGACTTGCCGCGGCGGTAGCTGCTGTTGCCGAGCCCCGGGCGGTCGTACCAACAGACTCGGCCGGTCTTTACCAGTCCGGCCGGAACGGTGCCCCAGTAGTGGTGACCGGCGCCGAGGCCCGACACCAGCACTACCGTCGGTCTACCGGCCGCGCCGACCGCCCCACGGCATTCGATCCACTGCAGTTGGCCGCCCGCGCGCACGAGTTGGCCGCTCTTCGCCACGGAAGTTGTAGGGGCGGCTGGGGAGGCGGCCGCCGGTTGGGCGACGATCGCAGCTCCGGCCAACACCGCCGTCATGACTCCCACCGACAGCGCCGTGGCCCCGCGATGTGACATCACTGGCCGGAATCCCATAGGCAGAGGCTACTCGTCGCCATCCGAAGCTGCGCCCACGGCGGTGCTGCGGTAGATCGCAGCCCAGGCCGTCAGCAGCCACCAGCCAAGGATTCCGCCGACAAACCAGACAAGCAGCGAGGCCGGGAATCCCTTGACGAAGAACACGTTCACGGCCATCAGTAGGAACCAGATCACGAAACCGATACTGATGATCAGGGAAGTGATCAGCCATCGACCCCAACGGTCCTTCAGGGCCGAGAAGTTCGCTCTGATCGGATTGGCCTGCCCGTCGGCCGCGGCCAACGGAAGGAAGGCGGTCAGAGCCGCGATCAGGGCACCCAGGGGCCAGAAGATCATCAGCCCGACCGTGATCGCCAGCCACTGAACGAGCACCCAGAGGGAGAAGTGGACGAGGGTGCGTCGGGCACCCGAGTTCGCCTGCCCCAACGTGACGTGACCAGAGATCGAGTCCAGGCTGACGCGGGTCACGACCGCGAATGCCACCAGCACCGAGAGAGCCGAGACAATCAACGAGATGATGAATGCCGCGTTCAGACCGGACTGTGGGTTCCACCAGGTGAGAACCGATTGAATGATGGCGTTGACGACGATGAAGACCATCGCCGGCAGCACACCGTGCCACATCTTGGCGCAGCCGGTCAGCAGCGCCGAGAATCCGAAGCGCTTCGGCAGGGGAGCCTTGGCCGGAGCCGACGCCACGTCGGTGGTGGTTGATGCCGCGCTACTCATGACGCCGCCCGTCCATTCTTCCTGAGAACCACGGTGGTGGGACCGTCGTAGAGCACCTTCGGCCCGACCTTGACCTGGATGACGATGAACTTCAGCACTTTCGAGTCGTTCGCCTTGACATCGGGCGTCTGATACTTGGCCGGAAGGTCGGCGGCGGCGTACGTCTCGCCCTCACTGACGATCTGCACCCCTGCCTCGGTCGCTCCCTTGCAGGAGTAGTTCGTCCCCTCGTAGGTGCAGACTGGGAACATCTTGACTGGGACGTTCGCGTTCAGCAGCACATCGTTGGTCGCAATCCGAACCGACGTGACGCCATCTCCGGCGACCGGCTGCAACTGCGCCACCTGGGTGCATCCCGACACTACGGCCACGGTCAGCCCCAAACCGGCAGCGGCTGCGAGGTATCTGCGGCCCCTCATGTCACGGCCCCCTTCTGATTCGCGAGGATGGTGGCCTTTCGTTGCGCATTTGTCTTCTCCAGATCCGCGTCGGAGATCATCGACATGTCGAACGGCGCCTTGATGAGCATCTCCGTGTTCCGATCCGGCGGTGAGCCACGCCGCATCAACGGATCCTCCACCCAGTCGTTGGAGGCGAACTCCCTGCTGAGCGAGGCCAGACCCGTGGGCGAGAGGTCACCCTGCCGCCAGGACGGCGGCGAGGCGTGGTCGAGCACCGTCGAGAACAGCGACAGGGTGCCATCGCGGTTGTCCACGATCTCTACCAGTTGCTGCTGTTGCGGGTAGTCGATACAGGAGGCGGTGGTGATCTCCCAGAAGCCACCCGGACCGACCTTCGACGGGTGCGCCTGGATGGTGTTGATATGGGTGTGGCCGTTCAGCCAGGCGATCATGTTCGGGAACTCCAGCAACATGTCGATGAACTGGTCGGCGTGGATCAGGGGTTCGCCGGGTGAGAGCAGGTTCTGGGCCGTGTTCTCAAGTGTCAGGCTGTTGTGATGGCTGAGGACGATCGCCAGCTTCTTCTCCTGCAGCGCCTGGCCGAGACCTGTCTTCAGCCAATCGAATTGGTTCTGCGGGACTGCGCCATCCGCGCCGACCACTTGGTTGCAGGTGTCCAGACCGAAGACCCTCAGGTTGGGTCCGATGTCGGTCGACCAGAAGGTCTGACCGGTGTCCAGGTTCTGTTGGGTGAAACCGTGACCGACCGGTCCCGGCATGGCGGTCGTCTCGAAGTGAGCCTTCATGAAGTCTTCGGAGACCAGCAGCTTCCGACTGGTATCGCCCGTGACGCGCTTGAAGCCGGTATTGAAGCCGAACTGCTGCTCGAGGGCCCGGAATCCCCGGGTGAGGGGACTGGTATCCGTGGTCATACCGCGGAAGTAGCTGCCGGCCAGCGCCGGGAAGGCGTACGGCTTCTGTTCGCCGGTCGCCAGATTACGGACCGCCTCATCTGTGCCGAAGACGCCGCTGTAGACGGTGTCATGGTTCCCGAAGACCGTGTACCACGGAACTGGCAGCCCGCCGGACTTCACTTCCTGCGAAACAGCAGCGGTCAGCAGCCCCGGCACCTTGGGGAAGCCGTAGGCGCCGAACGGGTCGTTCGTCGGATCGTCGGGATGGTAGGCGTAGGCGGCTTCCTCCCATGCTTGCACGCCCTCGTACTCGCCGGCCTTGCCGGTATTGGGGGTGACCGGGGTACCGTCGAACACGTCGATGTACCACCGAAGTTCCTTGTTGGAGAGCATGTCGGCCATGTCACCGGTGTTGAGCAGGGCAGCCAGCGGTGCCCCGGTCACCGGACTGAAAGCTGCATCGGCGATCGCCTTCACCATCGCCGCCTGGACATAGACGGTGAGCGTCTCCTGCGGCCGGAAGTTCCCGGGCACAAGCGTCGTTGAGAATTCGCTGACCGGCTCAAGCCGAGCGGGCGACTGGGCATCCATGATGTGCAGGTCTGAGGTGTGGCCCAGGTAAGCGATTGAACGCCGCCGCGCCGCCCGGGCCGGGGACGGGTCCTGGCCGGTGAGGTCGACGCGCGTCAGATAGGGCTCGCCCGGTGCAGCCACCAGCGTTCGGTACTGGCGGTTGCCGATGTTGACCTGTCGGATGGTCTGCTGCAGGGTTGTCGCGCCCTCGCCTGGGGTCAACGGCGCCGCGAGCGCCTCCGCCAACATCGAGTGCGGCAAACCGAAAGATGCCGCCAGCGCCCCCGTCAAACCGAGGAAACCGCGCCGCGAAAGTGATGCCACCGGTTGCTCCCTTCCTGGGGCCACCCATGTGCGGCCGACCAGCGCTTATGACTACCACAGATCGAAAGCTGTTCGCTCGGATTCGGGCCAAGCTCTCGGCTGCGGCTGCCGCCTTTGCTGCGCCATGATGTCGGGGTGACTTCTGGCCCGGGAGCTGGCAACCGGGCCCTCGTGATCCTCCGTTCAGTGACCTGGGTGAACTGGTCCCAGGTCGACTGGGTGCGAGCCGCGCGGCTGGGCATCGTGGTTGCCACGACTCTCGCGTTCGGGGTCAGCTTCGGCAACCTGTCGATGGGGGTCGCCGCCGCAACCGCCGCCCTGCTCGTCTCGTTCACGGACGCCAACGACCCGTACCCGTTGCGGGCGCGGGTGATGTTGTCGGCGACCTTCGTGTTGGCGGCGGTGGCCGGCGCCGGCGCCCTGCTCACGCCCTCCCCGGCCGCCCAGGTCGTCGGCGCTGCCGGCCTTGCCGCTGCGGCAGCCTGGGTCGCGAGGTACGGTCCGAAGCCAGCGACGATCGGCAGACTGTCGCTGGCGATCTATGCCGCCTACACGGTCGGCCTGCTGGGTCGGCTCGGCCCGGTGGCCTCGGTGACGGCGGTCCTGGCCGGAGCCGGTGCTCTGACAGTGCTCAGCCTGAGCGGTTGGTTGCTCGGCACCTCCCAGGACGTGCGAGGTGCACTCGGACGGCTGTGGCGGGAGTTGTCGTTGGCGTTGGCGGCAGGCCCCTCGGGCCTGTTCAGCACCGACCTGCCGGAGCGGCTGG
>JAUPKM010000080.1 GCA_030837445.1 Actinomycetota bacterium | reverse complement strand
ATGACACCCACCAGTCTGCGGCCCGACGACGAGGAAAGACGACCGCGACGAGATCATCCACGCACCAGACCCGGACATCACGCACCCAACCCGGCATGTCCCGAATTAGCCATCAGGGTCCCGGCACCAGGCAAAGCAGTACCTACGATTGACCTGCATCTCTGTTGGGTGTAGCTCCTTCTGAAGGACGTGTGGGTTAGGCGGATAGTTGGTAGGCGTCTTGGTGGATGCGGGTGTGTTCCTGGGCGAGGTGGAAGTCCCAGTAGGCGTCGAAGTCGCCGTTGTCGATCAAGGCTCGTAGGGTCAGGAGGGCCTCGGCTCCGGGGACACCCCATCGTGATCCGCAGATGTCGAGGCGGTCGCCGATCAGGTGTCGGCAGGCGCCCTCGATCACGCCGGTGGCGATCGGCCAGCCGTGGGCCAGGGCCTGGTCGTAGTGCAGGTGGTCGGCGTTACCGCGCAGGTAGCCGAGGGTCTCGGCCACGGTGGCGTGTTGGCTGTTGGTCAGGTCCGTGTGGTCGGCCTGGGCCTGGATGGTTTCCAGCGTGTGGTCCAGACGCCCGGACAGCAGGTCCAGGGCGTGTACGGCGACCCAGTCCTCGACCTTCGGGTCGCCGGGGGCGTGGAAGCACCAGGCTGCGGTCCACAGGCGTTCCAGGACATGGACCAGGTCCAGTAGGACGTGCGGGTGGGCCTGGTGGCGGGTGGCCTGGTCGTGGATCAGGTCGAGTTGGTGGCGGGCGCCGTCGACCAGGACGACCCAGGGCCGCACGTGCTGGGGGTCACGGGCGGCGGCGTGGTCGAACGCGGCGGCGATCACGGTGGCCGGGTCGTGGGCCACCGATCCGGTCAGCCAGGTGCCCCGGGCGCTCGGGCCGGGACGGACCAGGCGCTGCTCGGATCGTCCGCCCGGGACCGCGATCACGTCGTGGGCGCGGCGGGGGACGGGGTCGGTGTCGTAGACCACGGCCAGGGTGGCCATCCGTTTCCGGTTCGGCTTGTGCCCCGGACCCAGCCGGGTGCGCAGGGCGGGCCGGGCCCGTCGGGCGGCCTTGGCGGTGGCCGGGCGCAGGTGCTCGGGGCGCATCACGATCCCTTTCGCGTCCGCGGAGATCACCAGGACGGTCTCGTGGGGGGCCGGGGCCGGGGTGGTGCGCCGGTAGAACGCGGGGATGTCGACCGCGGCGGCGGCGACCAGGGCCTCGGCCTGTCGTTTACCCAGGACCGGTCCGCACCGGCGCTCGATCGCGTCGTGGGCGGTGTCGTAGCTGGAGCGGACCGCTTCCCGCACGGCCAGACGACGTAGGCCGTGGCTGTGTAACCCCTCCGGCAGGCTCAACACCACATCCGTCGGATAGACGTTGCGTGTCCCGGGCTCGCGCAGCGCGCACCGGCGCACTGTCACGGTCCCGACCACGGTGGCCAGGTCCCGATGATGTCCCCGCTCCAGTCGCGACCGCCCGGCGGGACGCTCACCCCGGGCGACCCGACGGGTCAGGTCAAGCTCCTCACGCAACGTCCGCAGGTCCAGATGATCCTGGAACAGGTGGCGCAACAGATCCCGGCCCCGGGTCTCCAGGACGTCCTCCACCTGCGCGTGGGTCAAACCCGCCATGTCCGGACCGGCCAGATCCTCGACCAACGCGGTGAACGTCAGCGTGGACGCCGCGAACGCGTCAGCGGCAGGGATAGGAGTAGCGGCAGCGTACGGTTCCATCACAGGTTCTTCCTTTCCGCTCGGGCAGGGCTCACCCCCGACGGTAGGAAGAACACCCCGGCGTGATCTACGGCTGCGGCGTTCGGCCCGCGGCCAATACACGGACATCCACCGTGAACAGTCCCGGTGACGGTTCACCGGCCCAACCCCGCGCCACCAGACGCTTCAGCTTCGACCGCAACGTCTCCACCGAGGCCGCCTCCTGCCCCAGACCCAGCCCGGACGCGATGGCCTTGGCCCGCACCGGCCGACCGAAATCCGCCAGCACCTCCACGATGTCGCGGTAGGCCAACGGCAACACCGCCGCATCGATCCCCTCCCGCCACACCGGCACCTTCACCCCCACACCCCCGGCCGTCGGCCGCCCGCCGATATCACCAGCAGCATCAGACGACGCCACCGGACCCGGCGACACAGAATCCAGAAGCACACCGCCCTCTGCCGGATCGATCCCGGACAGGACCTGCATCATCATTTCCCGAGTGATCCCCAACCGGGACAGCAGGTCCTCCTCGGCCGCCACCAGATCGGTCAACTCCGCGATCCGCTGACGCAGAACCTCGATCCGCTCCATCGCCGCCCGCTCTCGACGCTCCAACTCCTCAAGCCATGAGCCCATCCCCACCTCCAGGCAGGCACCTGGATCCGACACTAGAAGATCAACAGATCGATGAACACCCCTCAACCACAAAACTCCAGCTCAACCCCTCCCTACGGAAGAGCTACACCCATCTCTGTTCCTCTCCCAAGGGATCTCAGATGCACCGGCCTCACGGGCTGCCACCCGTGGGGCCTCCTACGTGCAGTGGTCTAGGCCACCATGGCCTAGTCCTTTGATGGTGGCCTAGACCAGTTGGTCGGTCAAGCTCTAGGAAGAGCGAACCT
>JAUPKM010000552.1 GCA_030837445.1 Actinomycetota bacterium | reverse complement strand
GCTCTTCCGATCTCCTTCTACCTCCACTACGGCTTCGAACCCTCCCCCCCCCACCCGCTACACCTCATGCTGCTCATGAAGGACGCCCGCGCACTGTGCGCACCGAAGGCCCTCCCCCAGCAACCACGCGGGACCTGAGACGGATGCAGCTCATCGCCTCAACGGAGGGCTGGCTCAGCGATCGCCTTTCGCCGGGTGCCGAATCGGATGTCCAGCTCCTGGGACCTCTACCATCGACGTCATGACCTACGACCGGATCACAGTCGGCCCCGACACGCTGGAGGGCAAGCCCTGCATCCGCGGGCTGCGGATCTCGGTCGAGACCGTCGTCCGGCTCGTCGCCGCCGGATGGTCGTTCGACGAGATCCTCACCGAGTACCCAGACCTCGAACGTGACGACATCACCCAAGCCCTCCAGTACGCCGCCGCAGCGACGAACGTTCACCACTACCAGCTCCGCGAACCGGCATGAAGTTCCTGATCGACGAGAACCTCTCCTGGCGCGTGGCCGAACTACTCACCAAAGCCGGACATGACGCCGTCCACATCCGCGACCTCGGCGCCATCGGTGCACCCGACACCGACGTCATGGCCCTCGCCATCCGCGACGACCGCGTCATCATCTCCGCAGACACCGACTTCGGCGCCCTCCTAGCCCACACCCGCGCCACCAAGCCCTCCGTCATCCTGGTGCGAGCCCTCGTGGACCGCCGCCCACCTGAACTGGCCGGAATCATCGCCGCCAACCTCGACACCATCCACGAACACCTCGACACAGGCGCCCTCGCAGCCTTCACCCAGGACGACATCCGCGTACGCCAACTCCCCCTGCGCTAACACCACCGAACCAAGCGAGCAACGAGGACCAGAGTGCGATCCGCGTGCGATAAGCAGCGGTCACAAGGGGTTCGTCATGGGCATCTGCGGTCACCTGTTTGCGCAGGTCAGGGGCGTTTGCCCTGGTGATCGGGCGGCCTTCCAAGCTGGTCATGCCGGTTCGATCCCGGTCACCCGCTCCACGAGAAAGGACCTGGTCAGAGGCGAATTCTCCGACCAGGTCCCGATCTTCAAGTTCATCCGATCATGGTTTGTTCCCGCCGCGTGCCCGCAACGCAGAGAAGAGCGGTCGCGGGCCATTGCCCAAGACCGGTGATCAATTTCCTCGAAGTTGAGCGACTGACATCACCAGGCCGGAACGTTCCAGACGGTCTAACACATCTTCCACCGTCCCCGGCGGGTAGCGCCACGAGTCCGCGATCCTCGCCACTGTGGCGTACACAGCGTCACGGCCGATATCGATCTGCTCCCGAACGAACTCATCCGGCGACTTCGCAACGATGTCCCACGGCTGAAGGACCGACGGCGGGAAGTCCCGGAGATTCATCGTGACGACGCACTGCGCCCGCGAGCGGATTGCCGCAGCGAGGACATGCCGATCGTCGACATCCGGCAGCACCAGCGAGTCGATGAGGGGTTCGAACCCCGTGACCCTCCAGTCACGTACGGCAGTACCCATCAGAACACGGGTCCTGTCCAGCTTGCCCGGATCAAGATCAGGCCGGTTCCGGCGCAAGGCGGTGAACACCTCGTCCAGAATCCGCTCCGTCCACTTCGCCCGTACCAGCCCCACCTGAGCGAGGCGCAGCAAGAGATCCCGCAAGGTACTCGGATACAGAACACTGGCGTCGTACACCACGACGGGAGCCACGGTTCAGTCCAGCCCCATCTCCTGGGTCAACACACTCAACTCGTCCGCGACCTCACGCCGATGGAGATCGTCTCGCCGTTTGTACTCCACCAGCGACCCGGCTAGCACACGTCTCTTCGTCCCCACCTTGCGGTACTGAATCTCCCCCGCCTCCAGCAGACCAATCAGGTACGGGCGAGACACGTTCAGAAGATCAGCTGCCTGCTGAGTGGTCAGCTCCACATCAACCGGAACGATCGACACACTCTGCCCGCTGGCCAGATGCGCCAGTACCCGAGCCAGCAGCTCAAACGCAACCCGCGGCATGGTCACCGCCCCCTCAGCATCATCCAGATCAAGCCGCCCTTCGCCATCTGGATGACGAACCAGGTACGCCTGAACCCGCTCCAGTGCCCGAGCCGCAGCCTCGGCCTCCTCCTCGTCCGGCCCTACCGGACCGACTACCTTCACCGCCACGTCTGCCTCCATCTTCAGCTAAGTGCATTATCCGCAACACGCGAAACAGCCGCAAGCCGTGTTCATCGTATTGAGAGCAGCCCGGCGACCCTCAGCGACGCGGGCCCCGTCGTGCGATCCGCGTGCGATAAGCAGGGGTCTGAAGGGGTTCGTCGCGGGCATCAGCGGTCACCTGTTTGTACAGGTCGGGGGCGTTTGCCCTGGTGATCGTGCGGCCTTCCAAGCTGGTCATGCGGGTTCGATTCCCGTCACCCGCTCTCCCGAGAAAGACCTGGTCAGAGGCGAATCCCCCGACCAGGTCCCGATCTTCAGCTTCAGCCGATCATGGTTCGTGCCCGCCGCGTGCCCGCTGGACTGCGGACCGCTGCCCTGCGGACCAGAACCTCGGCAGCCCAGAGGATCAGGGGTGCGATCGGGCTGTTGCACTACTGTGGTGCTCGTGGCGGACGGAGTGCTTTCCCCCCCGGGGTACCAGGCGATGTCCCTGGCCCAACTGGGCGCTCTACTCAAGGGTGCTGATGAACCGCGCTTCTGGCGCCTCGTGGCCGAGTTCCTTGAGGAGTACCGCTGGGAGCCCGCCGATGAACGACACCACCTGCTTGCATCCGCACCGCCCGGCACTGGTGACGAGCACTGGGACGTGTTCTTGGCAGCTCTCGCCGAGCATCTCGCTGCTCGCGACGGACGCGCAGCCCCCTCCTGGGCAAACAAACGGACTCTCCGACGCTTCTGGTTCCCCTTCAACAGCCCGGCAGCCAGAACCGACGCCCTTGTCCACGCGCCTGCCGCCTTCCGCCGTCGGGGAGTCTACGTAGCAGCCCAGGAACTCAACGTCGCATGACCGGGACTGACCCCCTACTCGATAGAGCCGCGATCGAGGACGCCTTCCGGCGGCTTGGCGAGCGGCTGGCCCGGCGAGGCGTTGTTGCGGACTTGTACGTCTTCGGCGGCGCCGCCATGGCCTTGGCCTACGACTCCCGCCGGGCGACACGCGACATCGATGCCGTCTTCCAGCCTCACGGGATCGTTCTCACGGAGGCAGCGACCGTTGCCAAGGAACTTGGCCTCCCACCCTGGTGGCTCAACGAACAAGCCAGCGTGTACGTCGCACCCGGAGGCGATACCGCCGCACCCCAGGTCTTCGACCACCCTGGACTTCGAGTATCCGCCGCATCCCCTGAGCACCTTCTCGCCATGAAAGTGCTCGCAGCCCGCCGGCGAGACATCGAAGACATCCGGCTACTGGTGGAACATCTCGGGCTGACCAGTGTCCAGGAAGTCCTCACACTCTGCGCTGAGATCTTCCCGGAAGAAGAGGTACCCCGACGAGCACGTCTGGTCCTTGAGGACGCATTCCCCACTTCCTGATCATCACACTCCCCTCAAGGACGTCGTGCGATAAGCAGCAGTCCCAAGGGGTACGCACCGGGCACCAGCGGTCACCGGTTTGCGCAGGTCAGGGGCGTTTGCCCTGGTGATCGGGCGGCCTTCCAAGCTGGTCATGCGGGTTCGATTCCCGTCACCCGCTCCACTCCTGCAGTAGTGCATCTACGCAGGTCAGGCCGGGGATGAGGATCGTTCACCCAGCCCGGGCCGTTGTGTTGAGCACCTACCAACAAGCTCGTGCCAATTGCGGGCCATTAGCTCACCCGGACGAGAGCCACTGCGGCGCCGTCGTCCGCGCCCTCGATCGTCCAGCCGGGAAGCGGGACCTTCACACCGATCGCCAAGCCACCGTGGCGTCCTATCTACAAAACGCTATACCCTGTGTGTCGTGACAGCCTCGCCGCCTTCTTCGGCATCCGTGCTCCTGCGCGAAGCGCGCCAGCGCAGCGGCCTAAGCCAGGTCGAGCTGGCCCGCCGTGCGGGGGTGACACAGAGCGTCATCAGCGCCTACGAGTCCGGGCGCAGACAACCCGCCCTGCCGACCTTGGCCCACCTGATCGAAGCGACAGGTCTGCACCTGCACGTATCCCTGGAGAAGTCTCCACGCGGCTCCTTGTCGGGACCAAGGGGGCAGATCGTGCGACAGCGTCGCCGCGAACTGATCGACGCAGCAAAAGCACATGGAGCCGCGCATCTGCGGGTGTTCGGCAGCGTCGCTCGCGGCGAGGACCGGCCCGACAGCGACGTCGACCTCCTCGTCGATCTTCCGCCGGGGCTGGGCCTGCTGGGGTATGGGCGGCTGCTTGACGACCTGGAGCGCATCCTCGACGGCGCGAAAGTCGACCTCGTCCCGACGAGCGACCTCAAACCGGAGGTTCGCGACCGGGTCGAACGAGAGGCCTTCCCACTGTGAACTACCGCGACCAGCAACGGATTACTGACATCCTCACCGCGATCAACACCATCCACGACCACCTGACACGAGGAGACCTATCCGACGGGCTCGTCTTCGACGCCGTCCGCATCCGCCTCCTGGAAATCGGCGAGGCTGTCAAGGCCCTGCCCGAAGACCTGCTCCTGTCCGAACCAGACATCCCTTGGCGACAGATCGCACGCATGCGAGACCACCTGGCACACCGCTACTTCGACACCTCTCACGCCGTCCTGCAAGGCACCGTGGAAAACGATCTTCCTGAACTCGAAGAGGCGGTTCGCCGTTTGGATGCCCGGCTTGCCATCGCCGACCCCGGTGACGAAGCCACCTGATCAGCACCCAGCACCTTCCGGGTCCAGACGACGACGATCCGCGCCCATCTGATCACCTCCCCGCCCGGGTCGCCCATCACTCCCGCCGCATCACAGCGCGCCTAACCCACTGGATGGCCCATCAGACCAGCCATGCGGCGAAGATCAGGGCTGATGCCCCGACGAGCACAGGTCAATAGATCCGAGACCAGCTCTCGGGCCATCGGCCGGTTGATCACATGGGGGTCGGCTACCCGTTCGGCTTCCAGGAGAGCCGCGAGAGAGTCGGCGTTCTGCCCGTTCATTCCCAGGCCTCGCGCGTGGCAGACCCAGAAGTGACTCAGGCGCTCCCCCGAGTCGATCTCGGCGACCGGGACCCTCGCGGCCGCTGTCACGACGTCCGCAGGACGCCCCAGCTCGACAGCGATCTCCACTTCGTGAATGGCGAGGTTCGGCCTGTTGAACTGCGTCTGCCACACGTTGCCCATCACCGGGACAACGCGACGCGCCTGCTCTACATGCGCCCGCGCGTCCTTCGTCGACCACAACCGGCTGTAGGCCACCGCCGCCCGAAGGTGAAGAGCCCCCCACAGCGAGTCAAGCTCCGGATTCCCGGCGCCACGATAGGCATCGAGCTGATCCAGGCCCGTCACGGCAGCATTACGCGCTTCCTCCAGCGCCCCCGCATGCAGCCAGGCCCCACACAAGTCCCAGGCCGCCGCCTTCTCCACGGGAGCGCCGAACATCTCCGCCGACGCGAGTTCACGTTCCAGGGCGTTCCACGCCAGGTCGTGATGCCCTGTTAGATTCGCCATCACCCGCGCGATGTAGCAGGCCCGCACCATCAGCGACGCCACGGCATCACGGTCACCATCCTTACCGGACCGGTGCAGAACCACGAGATCCTCGATCACCCCCGGCAGGTACTCACCGACCGGGGTGAACTTCGCCGCCTACCGCCACGTCTCCAGCCGCACAAGATCGGCCTCAACCGCCCGCACGGGGCGAGGGGGACTGTCCAAGGCTGCGAACCCCGGCATCGCGGCCCGTTGCAGCGCCAGACGCAGCGCGGGAATCCCCGCATGCCCCGAATCCGTCGCCGGAGTCTCCGGCCGGTACGGCTGCCCGGTCAGCTCCACGACGTCGACGTCCAGCGTTGGCTGGACACCGGGGCGAGACCTGTGGAATGCAGGATTCGGTCAGTAAATTTCGAGCCGCGCAGGCTGATCGTTCACGGCGGCTTCGAGGAAGGCGTCGAGGACGGTTCGCCGTTCGCGTGCGTTGTCCAGGTTGAAACATCCTCCCTCGACATGGATCCGAGGGTTCGTCCGGATCCACGCGCCGTCAACGCTGAGGTCCGTCACGGTCAGGATGACTTCTGTGGGAATCAAGTTCTGACCATGTGGAGCCCATCGCATGGCTTTCGGCTGCCGCAGGATAGGCGACTCGTGAACGATCCCTCCGTCAGCGGGGAAACTCTGATCCGCCCACTTCGGGGGTGTTGGCGACGAGGACAGATCAGCGGCTATGCTATTCGACATGGTTTCCGGCATTCTTCACTCCTCCAGCGGGTTGGATGAGATAACCCCCGGCGAATCATGAACCCCGAAGGTCATTACCGAGGTTCTCGACGATCAGCTATGGAACATGAGGGTAGATCCCCCACCGGTTCACAACTGTCAATATTCTTGATAATCTTCGCAAAAGACCACGAGGACAGACGAGGCAAGACTCCAGGCGAATTGCTTCGAAGCTCGCAGCATCGCGAGCCACCCGGGTGAACCCGGGATGATGACCATCGGTGACCGGCCAACAGATCCATACGCCCTGGGACGACTCTCACCAAGCGCAGCCCGACGACGCGCAACAGCAAGGGCTCCATCGTGCACTTCGCGTGCACTACAGGGTGGCCACGAGGGGTTCGTCACGGGCATCTGCGGTCACCTGTTTGCGCAGGTCAGGGGCGTTTGCCCTGGTGATCGGGCGGCCTTCCAAGCTGGTCATGC
>JAUPKM010000551.1 GCA_030837445.1 Actinomycetota bacterium | reverse complement strand
GGAACCCTACAGGGAGCGCTCGCCGCGATCGGCGTCCCGGCGGAGTCAACCGCGGCGGCGCAGGTCGCCGCGATGGACCCGGAGACCAACGTGTTGGCCGCCGCTCACATCTTCGCCGACCGCGGTTGGGGAGCCTGGACCTGCGGCTTCAAACAGGGCATCGTGGCGGCAATCGGGTCGACCACTCCGGGTCCGTTGAATGGGGCCTACACGATCGGCGGGATCGATCTGACACCCCTGGCGCCACCTGACTGGTCGGGATCGGCACCCGCCGCCTCGCCTGCTCCACCCGCCACCCCAACTCCCACTGGTCCACCCGCGGGCAAACCGAAGAAACCCCGGCCGAGTCTGCCGAGCCCACCGCCTGGATCTGCACCAGCCCCCTCGCCATCCGTCCCCCTGCCGAGCCCAACGAGTCAGTCGCCGAGCCCAGCAGCTTCGACGCCAACCGCCACGGTTCCGGCGTCCGACGGTGCTGAATAAGCGCACCCTTCCGACGACCAACGCCGCTCCGTTCAGGTGCGCCCAGCGCTAATCCTGAAGGCCACGCTTGACAGTGTGTACTGAGTAGTACACACTACATTTGTGGAGGGATTTGGGGACTACATACGATCCCGTCGGGAGTCGCTGCGTGGCGGCGAGAGGTCCATGTCGGTGCGCGCGGTAGCCGGTCGAATCGGGTTGGAGCCGTCGTACTTGAGCAAGGTCGAGCGGGGACAGACGCCACCCCCGTCGGAGGCAAAGATTGTCGCTCTGGCCACCGACCTGGGGGACGACCCCGACGTCCTTCTCGCCTTGGCGGGCAGAGTTTCCAGCGAACTCCAGGCGGTGATTCTGCGACGGCCCGCGCTGTTCGCGGAACTGATCCGGCAGCTGAAGGACGTGCCTGATCATGCGGTACTCAGGGTGGTTCGCGAGGTTCGCGACGGGAATTGGTGAAGGAGTCACGACGATGATTGAGTTGCGCGAGAACGAGTTGGTCTTTGGGTTTCCGGAGGTCCACGAGCGGGCAGTGTTCCGGATTGACTTCCAGCGAACTTTGCGTATTCCAGATGACGGTCACGAGTACCCGCTGCCTGCAGGCCTTGGGTCATTCCCGTTGGAGCATGTCGACGACTTCCCGCGGTCGGTCCCGCCAGCCTGGCTGTCGAGGGGTGGCGTGATGCTACCGATGCACCGGGCGGAGGCTCTGTGGCTCAACTTCGATTCCGGTCGCTACCCGTGTGCCGTCAAGGTGGCGGCAGGGAAGGTCAACGCGGTGACGGGGGACCTTTGGTCGACCTCGTTGGTGCGAGGACCTTCACCATCCGAGCGGGCGACATGGCGGGGGAAGTCGCGCGTCCCGCAGGATTACATGGTCCTCCCCAAACAACCCTGGCTGGACGGATTCAACGTCGGTGACGGGCTCATTCGGCAATTCGTGGCGATGCCGCTTGGCGACGGTTACAGCGCGGAGGAGCAAGTCACCGGTCGAGCCGAATACGGTGGCCTGCAGATTCTGGCGTACCCGATGAAGGCGGCAGCCTACGCCGCACTCCCGCCGGAGCCGGTCGCCCGCAGGAGCATGGTGTTGGAATGCGCCGGCGCTCCTGCTCCCGATTTGGGCCTCGGTTTGGGCGGGCTGATGCACCAGGATATTGCTGCTGACGAGTACGGCGCCGACGTGTGGGATCTGGACCACCCAGCGCGTTGTTTCGTGCACTTGGCGGACGCGGGTCGATGGAAGGCCATCACCGGAACCGAACCGCCCACCGCGGCACCGACCCCGGAGCAATACCTTGCTGCGGGAATCCCATGGTTCGACTACCGGATGTCCGGACCGTATGTCCCCGGGTCGGCGGCACTGGCGGCATTGGCTTCCGTGGCCGAACTGGTCGAGGCCGACCGTGGGGCACTCCCGGACAACGAGTCGATACCGGTCGACCGGGTCGTGCGGGTCCAGCCACGCGGCCGCGGCGCTACGGTGCGGGAATCCGCGTAGTCGGTGGCTAGTCTGTTGGCTGCCGCCGCTTTGATCCCATGTCGTCAATGGAAGGCTTCCTGTGCCCGACAACGAATGCATCATCACCGCTGACGCGATAATCACCATGAATGACGCGCAGCCGCGGGCAGAGGCGGTTGCCGTTGCGCGGGGCCGGGTCGTGGCAGTGGGCTCCCTCGAGGACTGCCGCCGGATGTTGCCGGCCGCGGATGTCAGCGAACTGGCCGGGTCGGTGCTGATGCCGGGCTTCGTGGAGCCTCACAGTCACCCATTGCTGTCCGGCATGTCGACCGAGGCGCCGGCGTACAACATCGCGCCGTGGCTGGTGCCCTCCTGGCAGGGCGTGCTGGAAGTGGCGGAGCGGGCAGTCCGCGAAGTCCCCGAGGGCAACAGCATTGTGCTGTTCGGACTGGACCAACTGCTGCATGGATGCCCCTTCCCCACGGCACTGGAGATGGATCGAATCTTCGGTGACCGGGTCGCCACGATCATTGCCCTGAGTCAACACAAAGCGGCCGTGACGACGGTCGCGCTGCAGGAATTGGGCTGGGCGGATCAGGCGCCCGACAACCCCGTGGGAGGTACGTTCGGCAGGCTGCCCGATGGTCGGTTGGACGGCACGGCTGATGAGGTGCCGGCCGTTCTGGCACTTATCAAGCCCGCACTGGCCAGACTCGGCGGTCAGCCGCTTGGCCAGGCGGCCAGTTACCTGGCCGGGATGTCGCGCGTCGGCATCACGACGGTCGGTGACATGGCCTACGACGACACCATGCAGGCACCCTACGAAGCCCTCTGTTCGCTGCCGCAACTGCCGATGCGAGTCAGTGTGTACCACTCCACGAGCGATCCCGGGTGTGCCGAGCCGTTTGCGACCTCGGTGGCGCCCGAGTTGCTGACCAAAGGTGGCCTGAAGTTCTGGGCTGACGGAAGCGCCTGGCTGGGAACCATTGCGACGACTTTCCCGTACTTGGATAGCGATGCGGTCCGGCGGGCCGGGATCACCGACCTGCACCCGGGCAGTCGGGCCTTCAACTACGACCGGGCCGAACTCGACGTGATGCTGGATACCCATGCGGGTCAAGGCTGGCAGATGGCCTGTCACGCGAACGGGGACCTCACGGTCGATCTCGTGCTGGACGCGTATGAGGCCGCGTTGACGAAGCACGGTCTGTTGGGTACCGACCATCGCTGGCGGCTGGAACACGTGGGAGCCGCTCGCGCCGACCAACTGGCACGGATGTCGCGACTCGGAGTTGTGCCGACATTCGGGGTGTTTCAGCTCATGCAGTGGGGGGATCTGCTCGACGGCCAACTCTACGAGAGTCGGTTCGGCGCGCGATGGTCTCCCACGGGCGATGCCGCAGGCACCGATCTAGACGCCGTCCACCAGTCCTACCACAACGACGGCAACATCTCGCCCAGCAATCCGTTGGCCAGCGTTCAAGCCGCTGTGACCCGACGATCGAACGCGGTGGCAGCCGATGGCCGCTATCGGTTTGCCGCCGGGAACCTGCACGGACCCGAGCAACAGGTGTCGATGCACATTGCGTTGAAGGCCATCACGGTCAACGCGGCCTACATCCTGCGCCGAGACCACGAGGTGGGTTCAATCAAGGTCGGCAATTTCGCAGACTTCGTCGAGCTTTCCGCCGACCCCTACGCGGTCAGTCCGGCCACCGTCTGCGAGGACGTGGCGATACGCGGCACTTGGTTGGCCGGGCGCCGAACCGACCCGGACGGTTTCGTGCTGGCTGCGCGAGAGTTGACCCCTCGACCATAGGTCGGGCCCATCTCTGCGGCTGCTCGGCGGCGTGTGCGCTGAGTGCGTCATACCCGCCTTGGGTGCACAGGCTGAGCGGAATCCTGGCCAATGCGCAGAACAACAGAGCTCGGCAGGGCTAGGGTGCCGGAGTGACGGACTACATCGTGGTGGAGCGCAGAGTGCAGATCGACGCCTCAACCGCTCGCATTCAAAGCTGGATCATTGATTTCCACAAGTGGGTTGACTGGTCGCCGTGGGAACGCATTGACCCGGACCTGACGCGAGCCTATAGCGGCTCCGACGCTGGCGTCGGCGCCCGGTACGAGTGGGCGGGAAACCGCAAGGCCGGCGCCGGCCACATGGCCATCGAGTCCGTCAGCACCGACGAAGTCGACATCGCTCTGACTTTCACGAAGCCATTTAAGTCCGATAGCAGAGCGCAATTCAGTTTCCAGCCTGGCGCAGACCAGACCACTGTGACCTGGAAAATCCTGACGCCGAAGACCTTTGTGTTGAGGATCATGTCTGTCTTCATGAAGTTGGACAAGTCGGTCGGCGCCGACCTAGAGGCAGGCCTTGCCCAGCTGAAGGCGGTCTCCGAATCCCACGACTGAGCCCGCGACCCCTCACCTTTGGCGGTTGAGGCCGGGCATACGCTGAGGGTAGGTCTGCGGGGTTGGCCCGCACGTTAGAGGCTGGGGTGTGCCATGGCGTCTGTTCCGGTTGGGAATGCCGTTCGGTTGACTGCGACAGCGGGTTGCGTGCTCCTGCTGGCAGCGTGTTCCGGAGGTTCGGGTGCGGGGTCGGATCCGTCGGGTTCGCCCGCGATCTCCGCGGCCTCGGGCTCTAGTTCCCCCGCTACCTCCGCGGCCTCGGGCTCCAGCTCGGCCGCCCCGTCGAGCTCGGCAACCGGCCCGGCAATTGCCGCTGCCGACGACCAGGAGTGCGCCGTGGCCGAAGTGACGACCAATTCGACCAACACTGCATTGCAGGAGTTGGCATTGTCGGTCTACCGCCCGCTCAGCTGTGCCGGATCGACCCCGCTGACCGCGCAACTAAGAGCAGCCGCTGCCGATCAGGCGTTGGCAACGAAGGCGAAGGCCGCAGGTGTGACATTGACATCTGGTGAGGCCGCTGGTGCGGTCACGATGAACTTGGTCGCTGGGCGCTCCGGTTGCCAGGTGGTGGTGATGGACAGTCCGCCCGCCAAGATGGTGAACTGCGCCGACGTCTGACCCGGAGGGTGGCTGCGCACGAGTCGACGTCGCGCCCGGGCTCGGCTGGGGGTGCGATGCTACGTTGAGCCCCGCGGTGGTGGAAAGCCCTGGCCCCCGTCCCCGCGTAGCTAGCCCGCCCGCTGTGAGCAACGGAGCCCCGCCTTGAAATCTCGGTCCCCTTCGTCCCCGACCCGGAACGTGGGTGGCGCCATTGTCGGACTACTGGCCGTAGCGCTGGTGCTGGCTAGTTGTGGGACCGTCACCAACAGCGTCAGAAGCCCGGCGCCCACCAGCCCGCCGGCCGCCGCGATCTTGACCGCGACCAAGGTGGTCGGCGGCGAGGCTCACACCTGCGCGATTCTGAGCAGCAAGGCACTCAAGTGCTGGGGCGCCAATGGGAATGGTCAACTCGGCCAGGGTGACACGAAGGCTCGCGGTGACCAACCCGGTGAAATGGGTGCTGCTCTGCCGCCGATTGATCTGGGCAAGGGTCGCACTGTGCTCGATGTTGCGGCCGGCGGGGCACATACCTGCGCAGTGCTGGACAACGGAGCCGTCAAGTGCTGGGGACTGAACCGAACAGGTCAGCTTGGTCTCGGTGACGCCACTCAGCGGGGCTCGGCGGCGGGTCAGATGGGCGACAACCTGCCAGCGGTAAATCTCGGTGCCGGAATGACCGCAGTGGCCATCACGGCCGGCAAGCAACACACCTGCGCCGTACTGAAGAGCGGCGCGGTCAAGTGCTGGGGCTACAACGCCCGCGGCGAGCTCGGGGTGGGTCCCACGACCACAG
>JAUPKM010000550.1 GCA_030837445.1 Actinomycetota bacterium | reverse complement strand
GGGCGGGGTCTGGCGATCGTCGCCTCCCTGAGCCGCGACTGGGGAGTCGACTACCACCCGCACGGGAAGACGGTGTGGGCCGACGTGGCGACTAACTCGCCGGCGTAGCGGTCTCGGACGATCCAGCCGCGGAACCGTCACCCACGGCGGTGCCGAACGGGATGCCCAGGATGTTCCGGGCGGCGGCCATCTGGTCTGCGTCCACGGTCACGTCATACCGACCGGCAACCAATTGGCTACGCGATACGAAGTCGCGCTTGCCACCGGTGAAGGCGTAGTTGATCAGCCCCAGGATGATGCCAAAGGCGGCACCGTAGATCAGTCCAAGGCCGACCAGCGTCCAAAGGTTCGCCTCCGAAGTCGCGAACAGCGAAACGAACAGACCGAGCAGCACCCCGAGCCAGGCGCCCATCATCAATCCACCCAACGCCGCCCGACCCCACGACATCCGACCCAAGACGGCCTCCACACTTCGGAGGTCCACCCCGATGATGGAGACGTGCTCGACCGGGAACTTGTTGTCACTGAGCTTGTCGACGGCGGCTTGGGCCTCCTCGTAACTCGGGAATGAGGTAAGCGTCGGTCTGGCCGCGATCTCCTGCGGGGTGATGATGCTGGGCACCTGCACTCCTCTTGCTGTCGTGAACCGCTACCGGACCGGCTCCGTCAACTGCGGAGCTTGTAGTCCTCCAGCAGCCGCCGGGCGATGATCATCCGTTGGATGTCCGCGGTCCCCTCGCCGATCATCAGCATCGGAGCCTCCCGATACAACCGCTCGATTTCGTACTCCTTCGAGTAACCGTAGCCGCCATGGATGCGGAACGAGTCCTCGACGACCTCTTTGCAGTATTCCGATGCCAGGTACTTCGCCATCCCGGCCTCGAGGTCGTTGCGCTCGCCCGAATCCTTCTTGCGAGCCGCCTTGACCATCATCTGGTGACCGGCCTCGACCTTGGTCGCCATCTCAGCCAGCCGGAACGCCACGGCCTGGTGCTCGGCGATCGGCTTGCCGAAGGTCACCCGCTGTTGGGCATAGTCAATTCCGAGTTCGAACGCCCGCGTGGCCAAACCGCACGCTCGTGCCGCCACATTGACTCGGCCCACCTCGACGCCGTCCATCATTTGATAGAAGCCGCGACCGGGTTTGCCTCCCAACAGGGCGTCAACCGACAATTCGAAGTCGGTCATCACCAATTCGGTGGTGTCAACACCCTTATAACCCATCTTGTCGATCTTGCCGGGAATGGTGAGCCCCGGCAGCACCTCGCCGAAACCGGCCGGCTTCTCGATCAGGAAGGTACTCATCTTGCGGTATACAGATGCACCCTCGGCCGCCTCTTCGTCGGTGCGCATCAGCACCGCCGTCAAGGTCGACGAGCCACCGTTGGTCAGCCACATCTTCTGACCGTTCAGCACATACCCATCGCCGACCCGAACGGCACGGGAGGTGATGGCGGCCACGTCGGAGCCGCAACCGGGTTCGGACATCGAGAACGAACCGCGGACTTCGCCGGTGGCCATCCGCGGCAGGTACGCAGCCTTCTGCTCGTCAGTGCCGTGCTGCATGATCATGTAGGCGACGATGAAGTGCGTGTTGATGATGCCGCTGACGCTCATCCAGCCGCGGGCGATCTCCTCGACCACGAGCGCATAGGTGAGCAATGACTCTCCCAGGCCACCGAACTCCTCCGGGATCATCAGACCGAAGATGCCCATCTCCTTCATACCCTCGACGATCTCGGTGGGGTACGTGTCGGAGTGCTCAAGGTCTTGGGCCACCGGGATGATCTCGTTGTCGACGAAGTCGCGGACCGCGGTGAGGATTTCCTGCTGAACGTCTGTCAGCCCCTCGGTCTCAGTGAGCCTGCCCATGTCTGCTCCCTTTCGATGTGCTGTGCGCCCCTGCCGGGCGCCACCCTGACGCTTATTTAACTGGCCAGTAGCAACGGCGCACGTGCGACCCCCGCCGGACTCCACGTCTTACCTCCCCGGCGCTATCCGTCGACCAACGCGTGGGCGAGATGCAGCGGGCCACCCTGCACAAAACCGTGGTCGTGCAGGCACCGCAATTCGGCTGCCACAGCCCCGACGAAGGTCCAGTCCAACAGTCGGTCCGGGTCGAACCCGGTCGGCTCCGCAAGGATGTCCGACCGTCGTCGGGCCGCGCGTCGCAGAGCACCCGCCGGAGTCGCCTGCACCCGGAGGGAATCATGCAGATCGAGCATCAGCGGGACTGCCTCGAAGGTGGGATCACCCCACCAACCACGCGGGTCGATTACCCGCCACACATCCGCGGCGCCGCCGATACCGTCTCGCAGCAGGTTCTGATGGTGGGCGTCGCCGTGCAGCAGAAGGTCATCCGAGGTCGGAGTCGAGAGTTCTGCGAGCATGTCCGCTGCTCTCCGCACGAGGTCGCTGGGCAGTCGCGCCCGGGTCGGAGCAGAACTGTCCTCGCGCTGCCAATACTTGTCAAAGGGCCATCGAATCTCGGCTAGGGCCGGCACCTCCGCCGGCCTTGACAGGCCTGCCACGGCGACGTGCATTCGGGCATAGACGGCACCGGCGATGGTTGTCGCGAGGTCATCGTCGGCGGCGGCGACCGGCCGCAGGTCGTCGCCCAGCAGGATCCGCTCGACGAGCAGTGCGCCCTCGGTCTGTGCCACCAGTCGGCATGCCACCGGCGGCGTGTCAACCGACTCCGTTCGGGCGTAACCGCGCAGACAGGTGGCCTCCAGTGCGCGCGAGGTCGACCCACCCACCTTCAGCACGAGGTGCTGCTGGCCCCGCCGAACGAACCAGGTCTGGGAGTAGCCGCTGTGGGTGCGCTCGAGCAACTCCAGTCCCCACCGCCGGGCAGCGGCGGACACCTCCGGGGTCGGCGCCGACCAAGGATGCTGCGGATCAGTTCGTTCAGGTGCGCCCGAGCTGAACTCCCCGCGTTCGGTCACGGCCGACGACGACGCTCGACGGCGGCTACGCAGGTGGGGTGAAGGTCTCGGTCCGGGCCATCCCGGCCGCGCGGCCCTTGGCCGAGATGACCAGCGCCATCTTGCGCGAAGCCTCATCGATCATCTCGTCGCCGAGCATGACCGCCCCAAGGGCCCCGCCGGCCGCTGACGTGTAGTAGTCGTAGGCGTCCAGAATCAGCTCGGCGTGGTCATAATCCTGCTGCCGCGGCGAGTAGACCTCGTTGGCCGCCTCCACTTGACCGGGGTGCAACACCCACTTGCCGTCGAATCCCAGGGCGGCGGATCTGCCGGCGACCCGCTTGTATCCCTCGACGTCCTTGATCTGCAGGTAGGGGCCGTCGATGGCCTGCTTGTCGAATGCCCGAGCAGCCATCAGGATCCGCATCAGGATGTAGTGATAGGCATCGCCGACGTCGTAACCGGCTGGCTGCTCGCCGACCACCAGACTCTTCATGTTGATACTGGCCATGAAGTCGGCCGGCCCGAAGATGATCGTCTCGACCCGCGGTGAGGCCTGCGCGATTGCGTCGACGTTGATCAATCCGAGGGCGTTCTCGATCTGTGCCTCGATCCCGAT
>JAUPKM010000549.1 GCA_030837445.1 Actinomycetota bacterium | reverse complement strand
CCGAGCCCCAGCCGATTCAGCACACCCGGCCGGAAGGAGTCCACCAGGACCTCGGACTCGGCCACCAACCGGCGCAGCAGCTGCTGGGCCTCCGGTCGCTTGAGGTCCAGCGAAAGGGACCCCTTGCCGCGGTTCAGGACGACGTCGGGCCCGGACTCGGAAGTGCTGGCCAGCGGCGGGGCATATCTTGTCCCGTCCCCGGCGGCGTCTTCAATCTTGATGACCTCAGCACCCAGCCCGTACAGCAGCAGGGTCGCGTAGTTGCCGGGCAGAAGCCGGGTCAGATCGAGTACCCGCACTCCGGTCAATACCGGTGCTGCCGGCTGCACTCCAGTCATCGGCCCAGGCTCTCCTCGGCCGGCCCGCCAGCACCGGGCCGGGCAACCAACTCGATCGAATCGGTCGCCCCGCACCAACGACAGCCGACTGATTCGACCGTGTCCGCAAGCGTCTGCGACTGCTCGACAGTCCAGCGGCCGGCAAGGTCGAAATGCCAGTACTGCTGCACCCGGGTGGACCGGGTGACGTCAAACCGGGTCAGGTTGCCGCAGCGGGTGCACCGCCACCTACTGGTGTCGTCAGGTAGTTCAGTCATGGCTGGCCTCCATTAGTACGCGACAGGCATCCGTTGCCGACGGACCTTCGATGTCCGTGCCCGCCCCACCCTCGAACCTTAGCCGGGCCCCCCGCGAGCCAACACGTAACTGTCGGTGGCGGCGTCTAGCGTCTCCGATATGGCCACCACCGCCGTGCAGACCACGCTGGACGACCTCGGTACCCCCCTGCGCGACGTCACCTTCTGCGTCGTCGATCTGGAGACCACCGGTGGCCGCGCAGACGACCTGGGCATCACCGAGATCGGCGCCGTCAGCGTGCGCGGTGGCGAGATCCTCGGTGAATTCCAGACGTTGGTCAACCCGGGCGTTCCGATCCCCGCCTTCATCTCCATGCTGACCGGAATTACCGATGCCCGCGTGGCCGACGCGCCCCGGCTGGCGACTGCTTTCCCTGCGCTGCTGGAGTTCCTCGCCGGCTCGGCACTGGTCGCCCACAACGCGCCGTACGACCTCGGATATCTGCGGGCGGCGGCGGCCGGACTGCACTATCCCTGGCCCAACCCGACGTCACTCGATACCGCGCTGCTGGCCCGACGGATCCTGCCGCGCGGAGAGGTGCCCAACAATAAGTTGGCGACTCTCGCCCAGCATTTCCGGGCGGGTACGCGGCCCACCCACCGTGCATTGGACGATGCCAGGGCGACAGTCGACGTGCTGCATGCACTGCTGGAGCGGGTGGGACCGCTCGGTGTGCACTCGTTAGAGGAGTTGCTCAGCTACTCCGGCAAAGTGACAAGCCACCAGCGGCGAAAGCGGCACTTGGCAGACGGACTGCCGGCCTGCCCGGGCGTCTACGTGTTCGTCGACGATCGCGGAGAATCCCTCTACGTGGGCACCTCCCGCAACATTCGCAAACGCGTGCGCAACTACTTCACGGCCAGTGAACGCCGGAGCCGGATGGCGGAGATGGTCGGACTGGCGACCGCGGTCACACCTATCCCGTGCGCGTCGCCGTTGGAGGCCGCGGTGCGGGAACTACGGCTGATCGCAGAACGGAAGCCCCGCTACAACCGGCGTTCCCGCCACCCTGAGCGCGCCTGGTGGTTGAAGCTGACCGCCGAGCATGCCCCTCGGCTGTCGCTGGTGCGGTCAATCCGAGACGACGCCGACTTGGGTGCGCGCTACATCGGGCCGATGTCCAGACGCGCTGCGGTTGAAGCCGCCGAGGTCGTCGCAATTGCGACTTCGCTGCGGACATGCACTACCCGGTTGTCCGAGGCGAGCCGAGAAGCCCCGTGCGCCCTGGCTGAACTGGGACGGTGCTCCGCGCCCTGCAGCGGCCCGGAGGCGTGGGGCAAATACCAGCCCAGCATTGAGGCTGCACGAGCCGCCTTGACCCATTCGCCGTCGATCGTGACGTCAGCGGTGATGGCGAAGATCGGTGTTCTCAGCGCCCGGCAGCAGTTCGAGGAGGCTGGCCAGTGGCGGGATCGGTGGCACAGTTTCCTGCGGGCATCCGACCGTGCCCAGAATCATCGTGCCCTTGCCGCCACCGGTCAGTTGGTGGCGGCGGAGCCCGACGACCGGGGCGGCTGGACCGTTCATGTCGTTCGCCATGGGCGGCTCGCCGGAGTTGCCTCCTGCCCTCGAGGTGCAGACCCCCAAGCCACCGTGGCGGCCGCTATCGCCACGGCTGAGCATGTCGAACCACCGGTGACGTCCCTGGTGGCATGCCTGCCGGCCGAAGCCGACCTCCTCCTCGGCTGGCTTCAGCGACCCGGGATTCGGCTGGTATCCGCCGACCGCGGGTGGTGCCTGCCGATCGACGGGGCCGGCCGTGAACTGTGGCGGTCTCAGCCCACGCGGGAGGCCGCGGTCTGAGACCGCTCCACCCAGGCTGCGAGTTTCCGGCTGGCCGCGCCGGAGTCGATCGCCTCGACGACGACTGGCAGCGCCGCTGCGATCCGCGCCTCCGCAGCCATCCCGACCTCCCCGAATCGCGCTGTGCCACAGGCGGCATCCCAGACGACCATTGCCGCCGCGGCGTTTATCAGCACGGCCGCCCGAACGGCGGCCAGCGACCCCTCGCTGCCGCCAGCCAATACCCGACGAGCGACCTCCGCGTTGTGCCGGGCATCGCCACCGCGAAGGTCGGCCGGGTCATGGTTGGCCAGTCCGACAGCTGTGGGGGCCACCGTGAAGCCGCGAACCCCGTCAGCAGGCGAGGTGACGTCCCACACCTCCGAGGTTGTGCCGACCGTCAACTCGTCCAGCCCATCCTCACCACGCACCACCAGCGCCGACAGTCCCCGGCCGGCAAAGACTTCCGCCATCAACGGCGCCAGCCGTCGGTCGGCCACGCCCAACATCGAGGCCGCCGGCCGAGCGGGGTTCGACAGCGGCCCCAGAATGTTGAACACGGTCGGGATGCCCAACTCCTTCCGGGTCGGACCCGCGAACCGCATCGCCGGGTGGAATACCGGCGCGAAACAGAATCCGATCCCGACGGCCTCGATGCACTCCCGCACACCCTCGGCGGCGAGGTCGATCCGCACTCCGAACGCCTCCAGCACGTCCGCCGAACCACAGGCAGAGGACGCGGCCCGATTTCCGTGCTTGACCACCACCGCGCCAGCTGCCGCCGCGACAATCGCGGCGATCGTGGAGATGTTGACAGTGTTGGCCTGATCGCCGCCAGTACCCACCACGTCCAGCGCCGGTCCGTCGATCGTCAGCGGCACGGCATGGTCGAGCATCGCCGCCACCAACCCGGAGACCTCTACCGAAGTCTCCCCCTTGGCCCGCAGGCCCACGACAAGAGCGGCGATCTGGGCCGATGTTGCCCGGCCCTCAACAATCTCAGACATCGCCGCCCGGCAGGTCTCGGCGTCAAGGTCGTCGCCCGCCAGCAGTCGGGCCAGCAGGTCTGGCCAGTGGAAAGCCAGGCTCACGCGGAAACGGCCCGTGCGGCCTGGCCGGCGCGCAGAAGCTGCACAGCCGCGGACGCCAGTTCATACGGTGACACCGGCCGCGGCACGACCGCGTCGGCTCGTGACCAGGTGGCCAGCCACGCATCCTGCGGACGCCCGGTGAGGATCAGGATCGGCGGGCAGCGAAAGATCTCGTCCTTGAGTTGTCGGGCGATACCCATCCCGCCCGGCTGCGCCTCCCCGTCCAGGATGGCCAACGCGACATCGCCGGCATCCATCGCCCGCACGGTCGCCGCCTCGGTGGCGTAATCCGCTATCGCCAATTCGGGCAGGTCAGGCGCCGGCCGCCGACCCAAGGACGTGTGCACAAGGTCACGCACCTCGCGATCACTGCTGTAGACGACCACCCGCAGCGGAAGCTCGACTTGCTCAGAATCCATGACTCTCCTCAGCTACCACGCCAACCCGGACTTGTTCGGCGCTGGTTCGGTTCGCGACTACCTCGGATGCTACCGGCTGGGACGCAGTTGTCACCGCCAGATCAGCCCCGCCATCGTGCCTGATCCGTCGGTATCGAATGCATTCATGGCTGGGCGAGGGAAAAAGTTGCCCGAGTCGGGGGGTCGAACTGTGTTCGGCAGCATTACCTGCCAGAATGCCCGCCGTGGCAACAACACAGGTAGTAGAGAACGCGCCGCACCCGGAGGCGCCGGTAAACCGCCCCAACATGGTCGCCATTGGCACCATGGTGTGGCTGTCCAGCGAGTTGATGTTCTTCGCGGCGCTATTCGCGATGTACTTCACCCTGCGGTCGGTCAACGCCGAGAACTGGGCAATCGAGACAGACAAACTCAATGTGCCGTTCGCGGCCGTGAACACCACCATTCTGGTGCTCAGTTCTGTCACCTGCCAGCTCGGCGTGTTCGCCGCCGAACGCGGGGACGTCAAGACCCTTCGCAAGTGGTTCATTATCACCTTCATCATGGGTGCGATCTTCGTCAGCGGCCAGCTCGTGGAGTACACAGAGCTGATCGAGAAGGGGCTGACCTGGACCACCTCCCCCTACGGCTCGGTCTTCTACCTGACCACCGGCTTCCACGCCTTGCACGTGACCGGCGGGCTGATCGCCTTCCTCTTCGTGCTGGCACGGACCTACGCGGCGAAACGCTTCACCCATGAGCAGGCAACTTCGGCGGTGGTGGTCTCCTACTACTGGCACTTCGTCGATGTCGTCTGGATCGCACTTTTCACCACGATCTACCTGATCAAATAAGGCCAGCACCGCACCGGGCCAGTAATGTGTTTCTAGGCCACAGTGACCCACTCGAGTAGAACGGGGCATTACGTGAGTACCGCAACGAACGGACGACGCAGCCGCTGGGCTGCCTTTGTCGCCGTACTCGTGGCGCTGGTTGCCGTCGGCGGCACCTACGCGCTGCTCAGCGCCTCGTCAAAGGCCTCAGCTGCCCCGACCGAATCGGCGACCTCAGCCCAGATCGAAGAGGGCAAGAACCTCTTCCTAGAAGGCTGCTCCAGCTGTCACGGTCTGAAGGCCGAAGGGATCGACGGCGACACGATCGAAGCTGGCGGCAACGGTGGCCCAAGCCTGATCGGCGTCGGTGCGGCGGCGGTGCACTTCCAGGTGTCCACCGGTCGGATGCCGCTGGCCGGGCCAGAGGCACAGGCGCCCCAGAAGGCGCCCATCTACAACGAGGAGGAGACCGCCGCGCTCGCCGCGTACATCGCCTCACTCGCCCCGGGACCGGAGATTCCGACCGCCGAGGACCTCAAATACGAAGGTGCCTCGATCGCAGAGGGCGGCGAACTCTTCCGCACCAACTGCACCCAGTGTCACAACTTCGCAGGCCGCGGTGGCGCGCTCAGTGATGGCGCCTACGCGCCGAGCCTGATGGAGGCGTCCCCGCAGGTCATCTGGGAGGCGATGGCGACCGGCCCGCAGCAGATGCCGGTGTTCAGCGATCAGACGCTCACACCTGAGAACAAGAAGTCGATCATCAAGTACGTCACGAGCCTGCAGACCGCCTCGAACCCGGGCGGCCTGGACCTCGGAAGCCTTGGCCCCGTCACCGAGGGCTTGTTCGTCTGGATCGCCGGGCTCGGTCTGATCATCGTGGTGGCCGTCTGGATCGGAGCAAAGGTTCGATGAGCGAGACCTCAACGCCCCAACTGCCGGAGGGGTCCGACGACCCAGGCACGGCACTGGCTCCGCAGGGCGCACACGACCCGAGCCTGCCCCCGCACCGACCTCGGCGGACCGACACAGATCCGCGCGCTGCGAAGCGAGTGGAGCGGCAGGTCGCGGCGATGTTCCTCGGATCGGCGCTGATGACCGTTCTGTTCGTGATCGCGTTCGTGAAGATTCCGGTAGATGCCGAAACCACGATCCCCTTCACCACTGCGACCATCAACGCCAGCAACGCCGCGCTGGGTCTCACCTTCGGACTGGCGATCCTGCTGATCGGGACCGGCGCCATCCACTGGGCCAAGAAGTTGATGCCCGATCAGGAAGTGATCCAGCTCCGCCACCCGCTGCGCAGTACCGACGAGGACCGCGCGGCCGCCGTTGAGGCACTGCAGGAGGGCGGGGAGGCTTCCGGGCTCGGGGAGCGCAAGATCATCCGTCGCAGCCTGCTGCTGGCGATGGGCCTGTTCCCCATCCCAATGATCGTGATGCTGCGCGACCTCGGCCCACTTCCTGGCAACTCGCTGCGGGAGACGCTCTGGCACAAGGGCAGCCGAATCGTGATCGATCCGACGAGGTCGCCCATCAAGCCAGGCGACGTCCCGATCGGCGGCATCGT
This sequence comes from Actinomycetota bacterium, assembly GCA_030837445.1. Lineage (GTDB taxonomy): Bacteria > Actinomycetota > Actinomycetes > S36-B12 > UBA10799 > JACJWR01. Next base: position 521 of record JAUPKM010000549.1, on the reverse strand, counting down.
CTCGGCGATGCCGGCAGATCTGCCCGAGGTGCAGGAGGTTGAGGGTGACCTCAACGAACGCGCCAAGTCCGTCATCATCCTGGTGCGGATGAGCCCCGAGGACATCATCTCCCAACAGGGCGGGACCCCGGCGGAACCCTGGGACTACCAGGGCGTGATGGCTTTCAGCAAGATCTGCACCCACGTCGGATGTCCGATCAACCTGTACGAGCAGCGCACCCACCACATGCTCTGCCCGTGCCATCAGTCAACTTTCGACCTGGCGGATTCAGCCAACGTAGTCTTCGGGCCGGCCGCACGGCGCCTGCCCCAGTTGCCGATCACGGTGGATGCGGAAGGATTCCTGATAGCGAGGGATGGCTTCGCCGAACCGGTAGGCCCTAGTTTCTGGGAGCGTGGATGAGCGCGACAGCAAAAGCAGCAGGGGGCGCGGCGAACTTCGTCGATGAGCGGTTCACCTCGTCGAACTTCATCAAGCGAAGCGTCAACAAGGTCTTCCCTGACCACTGGTCGTTCATGCT
>JAUPKM010000548.1 GCA_030837445.1 Actinomycetota bacterium | reverse complement strand
TTCGATCCGGAGCCGGGCCGCCTGGAGGTGCTGCTCGCAGATCTGCGCCAACCGCTCACCACGTTCCCAGAGGTCCAGCGATTCCTCCAGCGTGCCCTGTCCCTGTTGCAGCCTTTCAACGACGGCGACAAGTTCGTCACGGGCTTGCTCGAAGCTGAGAACCTCCGAGCCACTCTCGGAAGTGGCCGACGACGCCAAGGCGTCGGCTGGATCCGGCCCGGTCGTCGAGGGGCTGGTCCGCCCTTGAGCGTCCCTGCGCTCCATGGTCATCTGTGCTCCTCGATCGAATCGGCTGTCATGGGCTCTCCTCGTGGTCGGTGCCGACGACTGCGGGTATCCGCCGGGCGTGCAGTTCGCCTTGGGCGAGGCGAATCCGCAGTCGGGCGCCGTCGGCGACCTCCGCTTCATCGCGGGCAATGGCTCCGGACTCTGTGATGACGATGGCATAGCCGCGCTCGAGGGTGGCAGCGGGTGAAAGCGCATGCAGTCGGCCCTGCGCGACGTCGATCGAGGAACTGGCTCCTGTCAGGATCGAGACCAACGCTCGGCCGGCCTCCAGCCGCGCCGCCTCCACCCGCGCGGCACGGTCCGCCACTGCGCTTAGCGGGTCCGCCAGTTCGCGACTTTGCCGCAGCACGGCCAGATGTCGACCCGCGGCATCGAGGAGGTGCCGCGTCCGGGTGCCGAGGCGCGTCGTGAGATCAGCGATCCGACGCGCCTCCTCGGCCAGATCAGGCACAACTCGGCGCGCTGCATCGGTGGGTGTGGAGGCCCGGACATCGGACACCAGATCCAGTAGCGGGGTGTCCCGTTCGTGGCCGATCGCGCTCACCACGGGAGTGCGGGCGGCCGCGACGGCGCGGATCAACCCCTCGTCGCTGAACGGCAGCAAGTCCTCCACCGATCCCCCGCCACGGGTCACCACGATGACCTCCACGTCCTCCATGGCGTCGAGTTCGATCAGCGCCGCGGTGACTGCCGGGGCCGCGGCGGCGCCTTGGACAGGCACCTCTCGCAGCTCGAACGGAATGGCCGGCCATCGTCGTCGGGCGTTGTCAATCACGTCCCGCTCGGCCTCGGAATTGCGGCCACAGATCAAGCCGACTCGGTTCGGCAGGAACGGCAACGGCCGCTTGCGAGCGGGATCGAAGAGCCCCTCCGCAGCCAACGTCGCTTTGAGTTGTTCCAGCCGAGCCAGCAGCTCGCCCAGCCCGACAGCCCGAATCCGGCGGGCTCGCAAGTGCAGGTCGCCACGACCCGACCAGAACTCCACGCTGGCGAGCACCACCACCCGAGCCCCCTCGGCCAGAGGCGGGACGATGCCGTCGACGAGCGCCGCGGGCGCCACCAGCGACAGCGACACTTGCGTCTGGACATCGCGCAGTCGCATGAAGGTCTGCTTCGCGCCGGGGCGGCGTCGGATCTCGCTCAGTTGGCCCTCGACCCAGATCTGACCCAACCGGCCGATGTAGTCCACCAACGCCTTGCTCACGAGCCTGACCGGGGCCGGTGACTCCTCGCTCTGCTCCAACGCCACGGTGGCAGCCTACGAGAAGTGTCGCCTGCTGACCCATACGCCTACGATGGTGGGATGTCGGAGCCGAATCGAAAAGTTCTGTTGGCCTCTCCCCGCGGTTACTGCGCCGGCGTGGATCGGGCGGTAATCACGGTGGAGAAGGCTCTCGACCTCTACGGTGCACCGGTCTATGTGCGAAAGGAGATTGTCCATAATCGCCACGTGGTGCGCACGCTGGAGCAGCGCGGGGCGATCTTCGTCGCGGAGACCGAAGAGGTTCCGGAGGGGGCACTGGTGGTGTTCAGCGCCCATGGGGTGTCGCCAGCCGTACACGACGAGGCCGCCAGCCGGAACCTTCGGACGATCGACGCCACCTGCCCGCTCGTCACCAAGGTCCACAACGAGGCGAAGCGGTTCGCGGCCGACGACTACCAGATCGTGCTGATCGGACATGCTGGACATGAAGAGGTCGAGGGCACCTTGGGGGAGGCACCGGAGGCGACCACGTTGGTGCAGAGCCCTGCTGAGGCCGCCGAGGTGGAGTTGGACGCATCCCGACCGGTGGCGTGGCTGTCTCAGACAACCCTCTCCGTCGACGAGACGATGGAGACGGTGGATGTGCTGCGGCGACGCCTGCCGCTGCTGATCGATCCGCCCAGCGACGATATCTGCTACGCCACCCAGAACCGGCAATTGGCGGTGAAGGAGATAGCGCCGAGAGTGGATGTCTTGATCGTGGTCGGCTCCGGCAACTCGTCCAACTCTGTCCGGCTGGCTGAGGTCGGTCTGGAGGCCGGCGCTGGCGCCGCCTATCGGGTCGACGACAGGTCCGAACTCGTCCCGGAGTGGTTTGCAGCTGCGACGACTGTGGGTTTGACGTCCGGCGCTTCCGTGCCTGAAGCCCTGGTCGAGGACGTGCTGGACTGGTTGGCCGACCGCGGATTCGCCGATGTAGAGGTCGTGTCAGCGGCCGACGAAAAGTTGATCTTCGCGCTGCCGCCGGAACTGCGGCGAGCGCTGAAGGCGGCGAACTAGGTCAGCGACCTGCGTGCGAGGCCCGATCGCGGGACCGGAGGCGAATCCGACGCGCGGCGATGATCACCAATGCCGCCAACGTGCCGCCGAACACCCAGGGGGCGTTGAAGGCCAGCCCCGTGACCAGGGCGCTCGCCTCCTTCACGAACAGGTTGCCGCCGCCACGAAGCGCGTCGGCTTGCGCGGTGATCAGCAGGGCCACGACGAAAGCCAGCGGCGGGCTGATGACCGCGGTCACCATGTCACGGCGACGAACCAGCAATGCCGCCAGAATCGAAGCCGCCACGAACACGGCCCCCGTCAGCCAGGTCGACGCGCCGAATAGGAACTCATCGGCAAGCCCGGCGAGCGTGGTGGCGGCAAGGATGAGGAAGAAGACCGACCAGGTCCCGAACCTGCCCTGGTCGTGTGGGGCGGCTCCGCCGTGGGGGCTCGGGGGGCGCGCGCTTGCCCCGTGTCCGGGTTGGGCCTGGCCAGCGGTCGAGGCAGCTGGGAACGCTCCGCCAACCGTGGGAACCTCGACAGCCGCGGTTCCGGGCGGACGAATCGGTCCGCGTCCGGGTGGCGGTCCGGCGCCGGTGGGCTGGCCGATGGCTGTCGACCGAGACGGTTGCACGGCAGGAATTGCGGTGGTCGGGAACTGAGCCGCAGGCTGAGGTTGCCCGGCCTGTGCTGGTCCGGTGAACAGATTTGGTGTCGGGGTGGCGCCATATGCCGGAGCCGAGGTGGTGGGCGCGCCGGTCAGATCTACGGCATCCGGCCGGAAGTTGCCGGTTTGCTCTTCGCCGCCGGGGCGGAACAGATCGCCCGTCGGAACAGTGGGACCGGCCATCACACTCGGGCGCTCCTGGCCCCATGCCCACCGCGGTGCGGCTGGGTCTTTCGGGGCGTCAGACAGCGTGACCCCGGAATCGGTCTGCTCCATGTCCGTCCCATCGTCATCCGAGGGTCCCGGGAGGTACGGCTGTGCCGTCCCCGGGACATCGCTCACGAAGGAAGATCCTACGGCAGGGGGTGATGGTCAACCCGCATTGACTGACCCCCGCCTCGCGCGTCACCCCGAGTCGGCAGCCTGCTGTCGGCCTCGGACGGCTGTCGAGATCAGAGCCAACTCGGCGACCTGCTGGGTGTCCAGTCCGTGGTCGGCGATTCGGGTCAGGGTGGGCTGGACCCGTGATTGCCAACTGCCGATCGACTTGTTATAGGCGTCCACGGTGCCGGCCAGACGGTCGCCAACCGTCGCCAGATGACGTGCGACTAGTGAAAGTCGGTCAACCAACTGGGTGGCAAGTACGAGGATCTCGGCCGCGTGACCGGCAGCCTCCTGTTGTCGCCAGCCCAGCGCGACAATCCGCAGTAGCGACAACAGGGTGGTTGGCGTGGCGATCACGATTCCCTGATCGAACGCATACTCCAGCAGCGTTGGATCGCCTTGTAGCCCGAAACTCAGCAGGGACTCCGCCGGCAGATAGAGGACAACGAAGTCGGGGGCCTGCGGGAACTGCCTGGAGTACTCCTTCCCGGAGAGTTCGCGTACCCGCTGCCGGACCGCCGCGGCATGCCTGTCGAGGGCTGTTTTCGACGTGGGGGCACTGTGGTCCCAACCTCCGTCCCCGACTTCTTGTTCTTCGGCCAGCAGTGCATCCAGGGGCACCTTCGCGTCGATGACAATCTGTCGTCCGCCGCCGAGCTCGACTATCAGATCTGGTCGAAGGGCGCCGCCTGGTCCGGAAACGGTGGCCTGCAGCCGGTAGGAGACGCCTTCCACTAAGCCGGCAGCTTCGACGACGCGTTTCAGGTGGACCTCGCCCCACCGTCCCCTGGCCCCGGTGCTGCCGAGTGCGGCGATGACCCGGTTGGTTCCCCGCAGGACTTCCCGACTCTGGTCGGCGAGTTGCTGGACCTCGGATTGGAGTCGCCCGTAGACGGCGTGGCGCTCGCGCTCATGTTGGGCGACGTTGCTTGCCAGTGACCGAAGGGACTCCGACATCGGACCTAGGATCTGCTCGACGGCAACTTCCGACTGCCTCCCAGCTCGACTTTCGGCCAGCTGCTCGGCCTGTGCCTGTTGCGCGTCGGCGAGTCTCGCCTCAGCGGTGAGTGCTCTGGTGCGCCACACCGAGCGGGCCCAGCCGATCGCGACGGCCGCCCCGATCGTGGCGCTGGCGAGGAGCCACCACAAGGTGGTCCAGCCACTCGATGAATTCGTCATGGCTGCATCTTCGCCGCCACCCCCGACAGTATTCGCTCACACTTTCGGCTGGGGTCGGCGATCCATGGGCGCTTCTTCGATTCCCGCCCGTTCGCGGCACCAGCCGCCTGCGTAGGGTTGCGGGCGTGAGTTTGACCATCGGCATCGTGGGATTGCCCAACGTTGGCAAGTCCACCCTGTTCAACGCCCTGACCCGAAACAACGTGTTGGCCGCGAACTACCCGTTCGCCACGATCGAGCCCAATATCGGAGTGGTCGGGGTTCCCGATCCGAGGCTCGCGGGCCTGGCCGAGGTGTTCGGATCGGCGCGGATCCTCCCCGCCACGGTCAGTTTCGTGGACATCGCTGGCATCGTCCGCGGAGCCAGTGAGGGGCAGGGGCTGGGCAACAAGTTCCTCGCGCACATCCGGGAGGCGGACGCGATCTGTCAGGTCATCCGGGTGTTCGACGATCCGGATGTCGTCCACGTCGACGGCAAGGTGTCTCCAGCCGACGATATTGAGACCATCAATACCGAACTGATCCTGGCGGATCTGCAGACGGTGGACAAAGCACTGCCGCGGTTGCAGAAGGAATCCCGGATCAAGAAGGACCGCCTTCCTGTGTACGCAGCAGCCGAGCAGGCCCGGGAAATTCTCGACGGGGGGCGCACCCTGTTTCAGGCCGGGTTCGATACGACCGAGTTGCGGGAACTCACCCTGCTGACGGACAAGCCCTTCCTGTACGTGTTCAACCTCGATAGCGCAGCGCTCGGCGATACTGCCGTGCGGGAACAGTTGGCCACTTTGGTTGCACCGGCGGAGGCGATCTTCCTGGATGCCCAACTCGAGTCGGAGTTGACCGAACTGGACGAGCAGGAGGCGCGGGAGCTGCTCGCGTCCGCGGGTCAGCCGGAGTCCGGGCTGGACCAGTTGGCCCGAGTCGGCTTCGCCACCCTGGGCCTGCAGACCTACCTGACTGCGGGCCCGAAGGAGTCAAGGGCCTGGACAATCCAGGTGGGGGCGACTGCGCCCGAGGCCGCCGGGGTCATTCACACCGATTTTCAGCGCGGCTTCATCAAGGCCGAAGTGGTGTCCTTCGACGAACTCATGGCGGCGGGATCGATGGCCGAGGCCAAGGCGCGCGGCAAGGTGAGGATGGAGGGAAAGGACTACGTGATGTCCGACGGGGACGTGGTGGAGTTCCGGTTCAACGTGTGACGTCAGCCAGGTTGCGCCGGGTCCCTGTCCGGCTGCGTGTCAACCCTCCACGATTGCCATTGCAGTCAGGCAACGGACGAATCCCTCAACCCGAGTTGCGCCGAGGTCCAATGAGTCGAGCAGCGACTTCATCTTCAGCATCGACACTGGATCCGTCGTGGGAGTCAGGACTGTCACCAGTTGAACTCGGTAGTTTCGGTCCATCTCCTTCTTGAGTGAGCCGATTTCGATCAACCGCTTTTCGATCTTGCTGGGCTTCCTCACCAGGTGCAGAGCGTCACGGGCCAACTCGCACATGCCGTAGAGCCTGCGGCTGTTCCGCGTGAAGGCGGCCGGCAGTTCGGCGAGTTCAAACTCGACGAGGAGTTCACCGCTCCCCTCAAGGGTGCCTACTACGCCATCGATCGAATCGGCCAATCCGTGCAGACCCTCGCGGTCCTGAGGCGGAATCGCACTCGCCGAGACTTTCCGGACGAGATCCAGGTAGCGGCGGTCCGACTCCGCTGCCACTTCGCGCAGCACCTTCAATTGGGCTGCTCGGGTACCGATCTCAGCCTCGGCAATGCCACAGAATGATGACGCGGCCTCCGGCAGCAGGTTGGCGTTCTTGCTCAGCAACTTCACGATCGCGTCCTCGCGGGACTTGAACTTCATCTGTTCCTTCAGGAGGGGTCGTGGTCGGCGCAGTGAGGCTAGACGACTTAGGTGACCTGCCGAGGTCTGGCACCGATGGTGCGCCGGAACAATGGGCAAACCCTGGGTGAACCCAGTCTGCAGCTCCTGGG
>JAUPKM010000547.1 GCA_030837445.1 Actinomycetota bacterium | reverse complement strand
GCAACGTTCCCGCGATCAGCGCCACTCGGGTTCTGCCCAACGCTCGACACCGACTGCTGACCGCCCTGTTGGTGCCGTTCACCTCCTGCACGGCCCGGCTGACCGTGTACGTGCTGGTGGCGACCACCTTCTTCGGCTCCAGCGCCGGCACAGTGGTATTCGCGATGTACGTGCTGTCGATCGTGCTCGTCATCGGGGTCGGGCTCTGCCTTCGCCCGATCCTCTTTCGCGCCGTCGGCGCTGATCCGCTGGTACTGGACCTACCTCCCTACCAACTGCCTGCTTGGCGGATAACGGCCTCGGCCACCTGGTCGCGGCTGCGCGGCTTCCTGCGCACGGCCGGCGGGATCATCGTCATCACGGTAGTGGCGGTCTGGGCCCTGAGCGCAACCCCAGCTCCGGGCCACGACGGCTCGTTCGGCGACGTCCCGGTGCAGGACAGCGTGTATGCCGCCACCGCGGGCGCGATCGCTCCGGTCTTCACCCCGGCCGGTTTTGGCACCTGGGAGACGACGAGCGCGCTGATGGTCGGATTCGTGGCCAAGGAGGCCGTGATCTCCTCGTGGGCGCAGACGTATGCAGCCGCCGAACCGGAGAATGCCCAAACACCAGGCGCACTGGGTGACGCCCTGCGTACCAGCTTCGAGGAGTCCTCTGGTGGCGATACCGTGCCAGCCGTCCTCGCCTTCTTGGTGTTTCTGCTCGCCTATACACCGTGCGTTGCCACATTGGCCGCACAGCGGCACGAGATCGGCCTGCGGTGGACCCTGGTCGGTATCGGGATGCAACTAAGCGTGGCGTGGCTGCTGGCCGTCGCCGTGTTCCAACTGGGCCGCGCAGTCACATGAGCAGCCCCGGACCCCTGCGACTGGTTCTCGATGCCTTTCGGGCTGGCTGCTCGACGGTGTCGCAGATCGCTGCCGCGACGTCGCTATCCGACGAGATGGTCCGCGCGGCCATCGACCACTTGGTGCGGACCGGCGATGTCACCGCCAAGTCGTTGGCGATGGGGTGCCCCTCCGGCGGATGCGGTTCCTGCGCCTCCGGGGATACCTCTGGGGCCGTCAGCCAACCTGGCTGCGGCGCCGCGGGACCTTCGACGTCCCGCCAGGGTCCGGTCCTGGTCGCACTGACCCTCGCGCCAGGGGGTCCCTCAACCGACCGGTGATCGACTACCCGGCCGGTGTTGTCAACTCGGCGCCGGTCTGTCGCGGTCGGCTGCGCCAACGGGCCCACGCCCCCGTGCACCACAGCGCCCAGACGATCAGGACGGGCTGGAAGAGCAGTCGGACACCTCGCGAAAGATCGGAATCCAGTCCGAAGGCATCGGTTTGGGTGACCAGTTGCGAGATGTTGCCAGGGAATACCAACACGAAGAAAGCGGCCACGACCCACCCCACCTGGGCTCGCCAGGGTCGGAGCCCGAGCAGGGCCACTGCCAGGCAGATCTCGACCACCCCGGACAGCGCCACCACCAGTTGGGGTGCGGGCATCCACGTCGGTACCTGCGCGAGGAACTCTTCCGCTGCCCCGAAATGCCCGACGCCTGCGACCAGCAGGAATGCGGCCAACAGCCAGCGACCAGCAGTTCGCAGCGGCCCCGCCCAACCAGCGGCGGACGACTCCGCATCGACAGCGCCGGGAATCGTCATGCGCCCGACGCTAACACCGGTGGCCGTTCGCGCCAGTTGCGACGGCGACCGGTGCGCTAGAGCCCGGGCAGCTGCCGCGGGTCTGTGAAGGGCTTGATCTCGGCGTCGGACAAGTCGGGCAGAGTCCCGTGGGCATGCACTATCTCAACGTGGCCTGCCTCCCACGGCTCGTCCATATGGTCGATTTCGTCCGCGGTGGCCAAATGATCGGCACCGAGGTCGAAGTGCACGATTTGCTCGTCACCGAGCGGGTTGTTACTGGACAACTGCCTCACCTTTTCATGTCCGTTTCCTACTGACTGGCTTCCACCATGGCCAATTCCGACCCGCATGTCACGCCCTACCCGCCGGTAACTCTGTACCCGCAAGTAACTTCCACACGACGTTCTCATCGGCCCTCCCACCCGTTGGGTCACCGGACCTGTCCGAACAGATCATGGACCCAGTAGCTGTGGTCGGCGTAGCCTGAAGCCTTGCTGCGCGTCGCCGTGAGGGGTGTCGGTCATGATGAAACCCGCCCGAACGGGTCTGTCGCTTCATCCGTGGCGGCAGGTGACTGTCGGAATCGTGCTGGTCTGCGCATCGGCAACTGTCGCGGCAGCGCCGGTCCAGGCAGCGCCGCTGGCGCCCGCAGCGACACCGACGCCGACGGTCCGGGCACCTTCGCCCACCACACAGGTTCCAGACCAGGACTGGAACCAGCCCCGGGAATCGCTACAGCGACCCGCAGCTCAACTGGTCACCGAGGCTCGCGAAAGCGGCGGCCTACGGTTCGCCGTGACCCGCACCGTGGCAGGTCGGCTCACCGTGGAGACCCGAAGCGCGCCCAATCCCACGGCGGCCCGAGTGTTGGTCGCACAGGCGCAGAGATCACCCGGCGTTCTCTCGGTCGAGCCCGACACCCGCAACATGCATGCCTTCGGGTCCCCAGCCACCACCTCGACAGCCGCAGCCACCAATGATCCACAGCGCACCAGCCAGTGGGCTCTGACGAGGTTGAAGGCCGAACAGGTATGGACGTCCAACCAGGCCGCGGGTATGAAGATTGCCATCATCGACACGGGAGTCGCCCAGCACGAGGATCTCGCGAACAGTCGCATCCTGCCCGGAATCGACCTGTCTGGCGCTGCCGGCGACGGCAGGAACGACGGCAATGGACATGGAACGCACTGCGCCGGCATTATCGGCGCCACCCTGAACAACAACGTTGGCATCGCCGGGTTGGCGCCGGCAGTCTCGATCATCCCGGTGAAAGTACTTGACGACAGCGGCTCCGGCTATGACTCGGCCGTCGCACAGGGCATCACCTGGGCGACCGATCATGGCGCGAACGTGATCAGTCTGAGCCTGGGTGGCCCGGATTACACCGAGGCCCTCGACGTCGCCGCCCAGTATGCGATCTCGCACGGCGTGATCGTGATCGCGGCGGCCGGCAACGAGCGGCAGACCGGCTCGCCCGTGGAATACCCGGGGGCATTGCCGGGAGTGGTCGCGGTCGCCGCGACCGGCCAGAACGACAGCTTCGGCTCTTTCTCCAATGCTGGCAGCTACGTAGACCTCAGCGCGCCCGGTGTCAGCATCCTGTCGACCTTGCCCGGCAACCAGTACGCGTCGTGGAGCGGCACGTCAATGGCCACCCCATACGTTGCCGCAGCCGCCGCCCTAGTCCAAGCCCGAGCTGCGGCTGAGCTCGGAACGCTGGCCGTGCCTGAGTTGACCGCCGTCCTGACTGGCACGGCCGACGACCTCGGACCCCCCGGACGGGACAACGACTATGGCTTCGGCCTGATCGACCCGCTGGCGGCCGTCGCAGCGGTGTCAACTCCAACTCCAGCGCCGACCGACGCAGGGAACTCGCTGGCAGCGGCCACCGCGCTTCCGCCGGAGCTCGTCGTCGAGGAGGATTTGCGGTCGGCCGACGATGTCGACTTCTGGGCCTTCGACGTCTCGGTGGCAAGCCGGGTGAACCTGTCATTGACTAGTCTGGCGGCAGACTACGACCTAGACTTGTTCAACGCCGCCGGAGGACGAATCGGCTCCAGCCAGAACCCTGGGACGACGCCGGAATCGCTCACCCTGGATCTCCCGGTCGGACACTACGTGGCACAGATCTACCCCTTCAGCACGCCGATCGCCGGCAGTCGATATCGACTCTCCGTCATCCGGACCGCGGCGCCGACGGTGCCCGGACCGGTCGTCCTCGCGCCCGCGGCCAGCTTCCCCGGCGTTGGGCAGGCGCGGGTGAGTTGGGCTGCACCCCGCGCTGGCTCGGGGGCACCCGCAACTGGCTACCGGGTCGCCGTCTCGGCCGCGAATTCCACGACTTCGTTCGGCCCCTGGACGACAACCGCAGGAACGACCCACACCTTCGCCGGACTGGTCCGCGGAGCCAGCTACCGATACCGGGTGGTTGCCGTCAATGGTGCGGGGCAGTCCACGGTGGTGACCGGGGCCTTCCGGCAGGCTGCACCCCCCTCGGTGGTCCGTTCACCACGGGTCGCGGCCTGGCCGGCACCTGGCAGCGCGACGATCACCTGGCTTGCCCCAATGTATGTCGGCGGCACCCCCGTCGTGCGCTATCTGTTCCAGGTGTCGGCTGCGAACTCGACGACTCGATTCGGCGCCTGGCAACCTGTCACCACTACGTCCAGAACTCTCATCGGCCTGCTCCGCAACGCGAACTACCGGGTGCGACTGATCGCGGTGAACAGCCAAGGGAACTCCCTCCCCGTCACGCTGGCGTTCCGGCAGGCACGCTGACTACTGCCAGGGCAGTACCGCACCACCCCTGCTACGACGGCCAGACGACGCGGGCTAGACGGTCGGGGACCTACATTGGGTCAATGGCAATCGCCGCCGAAACGCGAGCGTGGCTGCGCTCCCACCAGAGCGCCGCGGATGCGCTGCTGGCCCTGCTGGTGTTTGGGTTGGCGGTGCTCGCCGGGCCCCCGGAATTCGCCGACCAGGGCGCCTCGAAAACGGGATGGACGCTGGCCCTCACCGGCGCCGCCTGCCTCCTGCTGATCGCCCGGCGGCGGGCGCCGATTTTAGTGTGGTTGGGCACCTCTGCCCTGGCCGTGGCTGGCCTGATGCTTGTTGGAGGACCAGATTCGATAGTGCTACCCGCCCTGATCGGCCTTTACACCGTCGCATCACGTTTCCACCGGCTGGCTGCGGCGGGTGCGGGGGTCGCCACGGCGGTGGTTATGGCGGGCGTGATCAGCGCGGAACTCGATGAGGGCTGGACCAGTCCCGCTACCTACGCGGTATTGGGATGGTTCGCCCTGGCCGCCGCGATCGGCGATGCCGCTCGCAGTCGGCGAGCGATCTTGGCGGCGGCCGAGGATCGAGCTCTGCGCGCCGAGCAAACCCGGGAAGAGGAGGCTTTTCGCCGTGTCGCCGAGGAACGTGTCAGGATTGCACGGGATTTGCACGATGTGGTTGCCCACCATATCGCGGTTATCAATGTCCAGGCTGGTGTCGCCGATCATCTGATGAACAGCGACCCGCGGCAAGCGCACGAGTCGTTAGCCCACGTTCGCAACGCCAGTCAGTTGGTGCTGTCGGAGATGGCCACCATCCTGGGTTTGCTCCGCTCACCCGAGGAGGGTCCGGCAATCAAGCCCTCACCCGGGCTGAACGACGCCGACGTGTTGGTGGAGGCGGCGCGACAGACCGGGATGCGGGTGACGATGACCGTGACGGGCGCGCCTGTCGAGCTGCCACCAAGTCTGGAACTGAATGCCTACAGATTGATCCAGGAGTCGCTCACCAACGCTGGCCGACACGGCACAGGTTCGGCGAAGATCGTCCTCGGATATCTGCCCGACCAGTTGCAGCTCGATGTTTCCAATCCGGTAGCCGCTGGGGTCGCGCCCTCCGCGATCGGCCTCGACCCGCCCACTCGCCGCGGGACACAAGTCAGCCCCGACGGACACGGCATTGTCGGGATGAGGGAGCGGGTGACGGCCCTTGGCGGTGTTCTGCGGACCGGCTTCACCTCACTCGGCACTTTCGAGGTTCACTGCGAACTCCCGATAGATTCCAGCATTCCGTCCCACCACCCCGACAGTTCAGCAAACCGAGACGCCAGGATGGGTACATGACCATTTCGGTGCTGGTTGCTGATGATCAAGCTCTGATTCGGGCAGGTTTTGCAGCAATCATCGGGTCCGCGATAGATCTTGAGGTAGTCGGCCAGGCTGCCGACGGCACCCAGGCGGTCGCCCTGGCGACCCAATTCCGCCCTGATGTGGTGTTGATGGACATCAGAATGCCCGGCACCGATGGGTTGTCCGCGACGGAGGCGATCGCGTCGAACCGTTCCCTGGATGGTGTCCGAGTGCTGGTACTGACAACGTTCGAATCCGAGGATTATGTGCTGTCCGCCCTGCGAGCGGGAGCGAGCGGGTTCCTCGGTAAAGGTGTCGAACCCAGCGCCCTCCTGACCGCGATCAGAACCGTGGCGGCCGGTGACTCGCTACTTTCACCAGTCGCCACCGGCGCACTGATCGCCAGGTACCTGTCGCAACCGGAACCTGGCAGACCGGGAACCGTGTCGACCGATCTCGACGTCCTGACGGAGCGAGAACGAGAGGTCGTCGCCCTCGTCGCCCAGGGGCTCAGCAACGACGACATCGCCGCCCGACTCTTCCTCTCGCCTTTCACGGCAAAAACGCACGTGAACAGGGCGATGACGAAGTTGGCTGCCCGCGACCGCGCCCAGCTCGTGGTCATCGCCTATCAGTCCGGGCTGGTCCGGGTGAACCCCGGCGGCGGGACCCGGCCCGACACCGGCGCCAACCCCTGATCGGCGTACCACCAGCGCAGTACGCCGAGACTCCCATGACGAGCCGACGACACCTCGCTCACCCCTCGACCATTGTTGGACCAGTCACCGAAGCCGTCGGTACCGCGATTCCAGGAGATGCCCATGCTCGAAGTTGTGGACCTGACGAAGCATTACGGGGATGTGCACGCCGTCGACGGCGTCACCTTCACCGCCCGACCAGGTGTGGTGACGGGCTTCCTAGGCCCGAATGGCGCGGGCAAGACCACCACCATGAGGATGATTCTCGGGCTTGACCGACCCACCTCCGGTTCGATTCGCGTGAACGGACGGTCGTATTTGAAGTCCGCCACACCGCTGCACGAGCTGGGCGCGCTACTCGACGCGAAGGCGGTAGACAAGGGTCGCTCGGCCCGAAACCATCTGCTGGCCATCGGCGCAACCGTCGGCGTCGGCCGAACTCGAGTCGACCAGGTGTTGGAACTCGTGGGTCTGTCCGACGTCGCCCGGCGGTCGGCCGGGTCCTATTCGTTGGGGATGGGCCAACGTCTGGGGATCGCAGCCGCACTGCTCGCGGACCCTGCTGTGGTCATGCTGGACGAACCGGTCAACGGACTCGATCCGGACGGGATCCGCTGGATCCGCAATCTGTTGAAGTGGCTGGCAGAGGAGGGTAGAACCGTCTTCATCTCCTCACACCTGATGAGCGAGATGGAGCAGACGGCCGAACACCTAATCGTCATCGGTCGGGGACGAGTGCTCGCCGACTTGTCGATGACCGCATTCATCGGCCAAGCATCAACAGCGAAAGTGCGGGTCACCTCGCCTGACGGACTCCGGCTCCGCGACCATCTGCTCGGCCCGGGAATCACTGTGACTTCCCTCACCGCGGACCGCTTCGAAGTGACCGGAATCCCAGCCGCGGAAATCGGCACCATCGCAGCGCGGGAGGGGCTCACCCTGCACGAACTCGCACCCGTCGAAGCCTCATTGGAGCAGGCCTTCATGGAACTGACCAAGAACTCGATCGACTTTCGCGGCGGTAGCCGCGCAGACACCGACAGCCAGGAACCAACCCACGGAGAGGCAGCCTGATGACAACGTCGACCATTGCCACGGCGTCCGATGGCGGGTCCGCAGCCGGGGCGGGGGTCGCGTGGGACACCAGCTCCCTGAAACTGACTCCGACCCGCGTCCTGCGTTCGGAATGGATCAAATTCCGTTCCCTGAAATCCAATGTGATTTTGTTG
>JAUPKM010000546.1 GCA_030837445.1 Actinomycetota bacterium | reverse complement strand
TGTCCGGCGGGTCGTGCTGTGCACGGGCAAGATCACCTGGGATCTGCTGGCCGCGCGACGGGCGAATGAGATCTCCGATGTCGCAGTGGTCCGAGTGGAGCGGCTCTACCCGATGCCCGGCGAAGAGATTGCCCAGGCAGTCTCGCGGTACCCGGACTCCGCCGAGATCGTCTGGGTCCAAGAGGAACCGATGAACCAAGGGGCATATCAGTACATGGCCATCAATCTTCCCGAGTTCCTGCCCGGGCGCGCACTTGGGCGCATCTCAAGGAGTGCGTCGGCGGCGCCGTCAACCGGGTCTCATCGTGTCCACGAGCAGGAGCAGCGGGACATCGTCACTGCCGCTCTCGGCTGACCAGGACTTCCATGTATTTTACGGATCGCGGTATCGAGGAACTGCAACAACGTCGCGGCGACGAGGTCGTCACCCTCTCGTGGCTCGCCGAGAACCTGAGCATCTATGTCGACCTTCATCCAGCCGACGAAGCCGCCGTCGAGCGGCTTGCCACCTGGCTGGCACGGTTGGAGGACGAAGACGACTGACCGTGGTCAGCGGAAGCACCGGGCCGGGCGTCTCACTCACTCTCGGCAGATCGAGGAGTGCAGAGGTGACGCCTAAGCGGCAAGATCGATCAGGGTGAGTGCGAAGTGGCAGGGGGTGTTGGCAACCACCGCATGCCGTTCGCCGGGCGCAAGGTAGACGACGTCTCCTGCCTCGAGCAGTGACCCAGTTCCTGCGTAGCTGAAGTCCAGACTCCCCGCCAGAACCTGCACGACCACCGCCCGCGGGGAGGAATGGTCTGTCAGTTCCTGCCCGGCGTCCATCGCGAACATGACGACCCTGATGGCCGGGGTATCCACGACAACCCTGGACGTTGTGGCCTCGGCACCTATCGGGAGGTTGGCGATCAGCTCGGACACAGTCACGGACTGATCCGTGGGGGTTCGCACCATTGCTGCTCCTTGGGTCGCCAACTCGGCATGGTCACCTCAACGGGCGAGGACGACCTTCCCGAAGATCTCTCCGGACTCTACCAGTCGCAAACCCTCCGCTGCCTGGGCCATCGGCAGTTCACGATCGATCAGCGGCCGAAGTCCAGTGCGCTGACACAGTGAGATCAGGGCCAGCAATTCCTCCCGGGTTCCCATCGTGGAGCCCACGACGGACAACTGCTTGAAGAAGATCCGAGTCAGGTCGGCTGGCGGATTTGCGCCGCTGGTGGCGCCGCTTACGACGATGGTGCCGCCGGGTCGTAAGGATTTGATCGAGTGGTCCCACGTCGCCGCACCCACGGTCTCCATCACGGCATCGACGCGCTCGGGTAGCCGCGATGCCGGCGGGAACGCTTGGGCCGCGCCGAGTTCCACCGCTCGTTTACGCCGGTCCTCGTCCCGACTCGTCGCCCACACCCGAAGTCCCAGTGCACCGCCGAGTTGGATGCAGGCCGTCGCGACGCCACCGCCAGCGCCCTGGATGAGGACCGTGTCCCCCGCGACCAGTCCACCGCGGGTCACCAACATCCGGTAGGCCGTCAGCCAGGCAGTCGGCAGACAAGCCGCCTGGGCTGGCGACCAGCCTTCCGGCAGCGGGACCAGATTCCGCGACGGCACCGCGACCCGCTCAGCGAAGGTTCCCTGGTGGCGTTCGCTGAGCAAGGTGCGCCGTGGATTCAGCGTCTCGTCCCCCCCGGGCCCTGGGTCGCCGATCACCGAGTGCACCAGTACGGCTGTCCCGTGCTCATCCGTGCCCGCGGCGTCACAGCCCAGAATCATCGGGAATTGCTCGGCCGCAATGCCGACCCCTCGCAACGTCCAGAGGTCATGGTGGTTGATGCTGGCCGCGCGAACTTCAACCACCTGCCATCCGTCGCGTTCCCCGGAGCAGTCGGGTTCGGGGCGATCGCCCACCACCAACGCCGCAAACGGGTCGGTCGGGTCAGCGTGGTCTGCGTAGACGGCAAACATGAAACGCGGTGCCCTCCGGTCCGTTACTCAACACCCTTACGGGCGACGCCGGCTTCGCGGGCGGCCTCGGCCACGGCCGCCGCGACGGTCACCCCGACCCGCCGATCGAACGGCGAGGGAATGATGTGGTCGGGGGCGAGATCGTCGCCCACCACCCCGGCGATCGCCGCCGCGGCGGCGAGATTCATCGACCGCGTGACCTTCGAGGCGCGCACGTCGAATGCCCCACGGAAGATTCCCGGGAAGGCCAACACGTTGTTGATCTGGTTCGGGAAGTCGGATCTGCCGGTGGCGACCACCGCTGCGTGGCGACCACCGACCTCCGGGTGAATCTCTGGATGCGGGTTGGCGAGTGAGAAGATGATCGACTCATCGGCCATCCGTGACACAGCATCCTCAGCGATCGTGCCGCCGGATACCCCGATAAAGACATCGGCGCCGTCCAGTGCTTCTTCCACGCTGCCGTGGAATCCCGTCGGGTTGGTGGCGAGCAGCAGATTGGACTTGGCATCGTTGAGATCACCCCGCTCCGGCGACAAGATGCCGCGAGAGTCACCCACCATCACGTTGCGAACCCCGTCCGCGACCAGGATCGATGCGACCGCGGTACCGGCCGCGCCAGCCCCGGAGATGACGACCTTCAAATCAGCCTCGGCTCGCCCGGTAAGCAATGCCGCATTCTTCAGCGCGGCCAGCACGACGATCGCAGTGCCGTGCTGGTCGTCATGGAACACCGGAATGTCGAGACTGTCGGCCAGCCTTCGCTCGATCTCAAAACACCGAGGCGCCGAGATGTCCTCCAGGTTGACCCCGCCGTAGGCAGGGGCGATTCGGAGCACGGTATCGATGATCTCCTCGACGTCCGTGGTGTCCAGGCAGATCGGAACGGCATCCACGCCTGCGAACTCCTTGAAGAGCAGTGACTTGCCCTCCATCACGGGCAGGGCGGCAAGGGGACCGATGTCCCCCAGCCCCAGCACTGCCGTGCCGTCGGTGACGATCAGGACCGTGTTGGATTTCCAGGTGTAGTCGTAGGCCAACTCGGGGTCCGCTGCAATCGCCTGCGAAACCCGCGCCACTCCCGGGGTGTAGGCGAGCGCCAAACCCTCTGGGTCTCGAATTCGTACCGCCGGGCGGACCTCAATCTTACCTCCACGATGCAACGGGAATGCCGGGTCGAGGTCGTGCTCCTGCGCCACGCGTCAGCCCTCTCCAGATCCATCAACTCCACGGTCCACCGGTCGGCGCGCCGGGCAATCATCGTGTCACACGGCCGATTCCGCGTGAGGGCGGCCCGTAGCGGAACAACACGGAGGCGATGATCAGATCGGTCGGCACAGGGCCGAAGGTGCGCGAGTCATCGCTGGCCTGCTCGTTGTCGCCCAGCAGCCACCATCCGGCCGAGCACTCTCGCTGCAGCCGCTTGAGCACCAGAAGTTGCGGTCGGTCGGGGCGCCGAGCTAGCACGACTTTGCCCGCCAGCAGAGTCGGTGGTGCCTTCACCAACAGCCAGTCCCCCGGTCGCATTGTCGGGCACATGGACTCGCCGGCCACGAGTATCCGAGACAGTCTCACCCCGCCATCACGCCCTCATCCCTCCGCCGTCGTTGGCCGCCCTGTGATTCGCCCTCGCGCTGGCCGGCGACCGCTCAAGGCCGCGTGTGACCAAAGACGTGGCCGCCGAGGGCGTCGAACCGGACACCTTGTGAAGTATCGTCGCCGGTGACAACATCTCCGCAACGAATGAGGGGTAAAAATGCTCGGACGACTTCTGGCGCCAACTACGGTCGCGCACGCGCACTGCGACCTGCCGTGCGGGGTCTACGATCCCGCCCAGGCCCGACTCGAGGCCGAGTCCGTGAAGGCGTGCATCGTGAAGTTCAACGGCTCCGACGATCCCGTTTTCCGGGAACGGGCGTTGGTCATCAAGGAGCAGCGCTCCGATTTGGTCAAGGAGCACCTCTGGGTGCTGTGGACCGACTACTTCAAGCCGCCACACTTCGAGAGCTACCCGCAGTTACACGGACTGTTCAACGAAGCGACAAAGTTGGCGGGCGCCGGTGGCACCAAGCAGAGCACGGACCCTGCCGTTGCCGACGAGTTGTTGGCGAAAATCGATGAGATCGCAGAGATCTTCTGGGCGACCAAGAAGTAGTTGTGACCTCATCCGGTCCGGTAGTCCTGCGGATCGCCCCGGCGGGCGAGAACATCGTTCTCGCCCGCACGGTGGCGGCCTCAATGTGCGCCCAATTGGACTTCCCGATCGACCAACTCGACGACCTGCGGCTGGCAGTCGATGAGGCGTGCGCGCTGCTGGTCCAGGCCTCGGACGGCCGCGACGTCGAGGTCAGTTTCCACACCGACTCGGGGATGCTGTCGATAAGGGCGAGCGCAGGTACCGCAACCGGCCAACCCCCCAGCCCGACGTCGTTCTCGTGGCTCGTGATCACCGAACTGTGCGACCAGGCCGTGTGCAGACGAGTGGACGATCAACTGATCATCGAGTTGTCCAGCCAGCGCCGCAGCGTTGAGGTGCCATGAGTCAAGAAGCCCTCACACCCGGCCAACTGCGGCGGATTCGGGAACGGGAATTGCTTGCTGTGCTGAACGACCCAGCCAGCTCCGAAGCTTCCCGGGCGAGCGCCCGGGAAGAGATGGTCCGGCTGAACATGGGGCTGGTGGAGCACATCGTGAGGAGATTCCTGGACCGCGGGGAATCCCGCGACGACCTGGTGCAGGTGGGCTCGATCGGCCTGTTGAAGGCGATCGACAGGTTCGAACTCGACCGGGGGCTGGAGTTCTCAACCTATGCGACGCCCACCATCGTCGGGGAGATCAAGCGTCACTTCCGGGATCGCGGCTGGAGTATTCGGGTGCCGCGGCGCCTGCAGGAACTTCGGATCGGGATCGGCAGCACCAGCGAGGCGCTGTCCCACCAACTCGGCCGCACGCCGACAGTCGCCGACATCGCTGAGGCGATGGGTATCAGCCAGGAGGACGTGCTCGCCGGGCTTGAGAGCGCCCGCGCCTACTCCTCGGTGTCGCTGGACGCCGGGTCAGGCGAGGACGGCACGTCGTCGCTGGCCGACACTGTCGCTGCTACCGACACAGATCTCGCCCAGGTGGACAACCGGGAGACCCTCCGAGTGGCAATCGAGTCACTGCCCGAGCGAGAGCGTCAAATCGTGCTGATGCGCTTCTTCGGCCACAAGACACAGTCGCAGATAGCCACCGAGATGGGGGTGTCCCAGGTACACGTGTCACGTCTACTCGCACGTTCCATGGAGCAACTGCGCGGCCTACTCAGCGACTAGTCACGGTTAGGAATTGGCAGCGTCCTGCTCGGTCAGCGCCGCCACCAGTCGAGGTGACAGCGACAGCGCCAACCCGACCAGTCCCAGCAGCATCACCACCGCGCCCACCACCTTCACCGCCGTGCCGTCGCCGGCGAACACGGTGTAGCCAATGATGATGACGAACAGCTGACTCAACAGAAAAGGCGTCCTGGCAAGCGGTTTGCGCCGCCACAGCGCGTGCGCGAGCAGGCCCATGAGCACGGCGAAGGCGAGGTAGATCGCAATCTCAACACCCGCCGCGTTCACCGACGAACCTCGACTGGACCTCGACGCGAGGCCCACCGTCAACGCGTAGCCGACCAATCCGACGACGTCGAGGATGCAGATGATCGTCGCTGCCCGCACGGACCCGCCCGAAGACGGGCCGCCAGCGGATGGGCTGATGGACGGCGGTGTGGAGGACGGCACGCCGACGACCCTAACGAATGCCTGCGGCCGCGCCACTAGGGTGGACTGATGCGCGGATTGTTGGTCGTCAATCACAAGGCGTCAGCGACCACGGAACGGACCAGGGATGTGCTGATCCATGCCCTGGCTGACCAATTCCACCTCGAGACGGTGCGGACCGACCATCGGGGTCACGCCCTCGAACTCGGCCGACGGGCAGTTCAGGAGGGAATGGACGTCGTCGTCACCTTTGGGGGCGACGGAACGGTCAACGAGACGGTCAACGGAATGCTCACCGGGATGGCCGACATTGGCGGCCGACCCGATGAATTGCCCAGGTTCGGCGCAGTGCCGGGTGGCAGCGCGAATGTCTTCGCGCGGGCGCTGGGTTTCCCACCGGATGCGGTGGAGGCGACCGGCGACCTGGTGGATGCCCTGCGAAACGATCGCACGCGTGTGATCGGGTTGACACGGGCGGCAGCCACCAGAGAGGACGGGACTGATTTCTCCCGATGGGTGACGTTCAACGCCGGCCTGGGTCTGGATGCCCAGATCATCCACAACATGGAGGACCTGCGGGCACGAGGAAAGGACGCAACTCCGACCCGCTACCTCACCACCACCCTTCGAACCTTTTTCGCTGGCACGGACCGCAAACACCCGCGGATCACCCTGGATGTGCCGGGGCAGGGGTCGATCCCCGGGGTCTTCCTCGCCATCGTGCAGAACGCGTCACCCTGGACCTACCTGGGGACACTCGCCGTCAATCCGCTACCCGAAACCAACTGGGACAACGGCATCGGCGTGTGGGCAATCCGCCGGATGACCACCATCGACGGACTCAGATACTCGCGACGTATCGTAATGGGCAGCAAAGCGGGTTCCACCCGAAACGGACTGTTCGTGGGAAAGGATCTCAACCGGTTCAGTGCCCGCGCCCCGCTCGGAGTTCAGCTACAGATTGACGGCGAGGGTCTCGGCGAAGTCACCAGCGTGACCTTCGAATCGTTCCCGAGAATGTTGCGCGTCTTCATCTGACAGGCCCGCACGACACGCAAAAACCCCGTCGACCGCCATCTCTGGCCGCCGACGGGGTCTTACGTCTACGTCAACTGCGATCAAATACGCGGGCACCACTGCGGCGACGCAGTTGCAACCGCTCGGATTCACTCATGCCACCCCAGACACCGGAGTCCTGACCGGATTCCAGAGCCCAGGTCAAACAGTCACGCACGACCGGGCAGGAACTGCACACGGACTTCGCCTGTTCGATCTGCGCAACGGCCGGGCCGGAGTCGCCGATAGGGAAGAAGAGCTCGGGATCGTGCGAAAGGCAGGCAGCCTCGAAGCGCCAGTCCATCTGGCGTACCTCCACGGTAGTCGGATCAGAGTCGGGGGGGCGCTGTCAAGAAGCCGTCGGCTGTGACATATCGTTCGCCCTCGTCGACCTCAAGGGTCACACAGACCCACCCTCGTCCACAAGAGCCGCCCACCCTCTGGCGCAGGATTCCAATGTCGGGTATGTCACACCCCCAGCAGGCGCCCCACCAGGCGACGCGTGCTATGCGCAGTCATGAGAAGGGCTTAGGAACTCCTCATCGGCAGCCTAATCCTCGCCCTGGTGCCGCCGGCGGGCCGGGCACTCCAATCGACCTGTCCGCCCACGTCGGTGACGAGCGCGGTCACGATTCCCAGACCCAGTCCTTCCCCGGAATCGGGTTCGAAACCGACTGGCAGCCCTGGACCCTCATCGTCGATACAGAATTCGAGGTCTGTGCCGTCCCGGCGGGCGTGCAGCACGACTGTCGACCGCTGGCCGGCCGACCCGTGTTCGACCGCGTTGGCCAACAGTTCGGCGAGGGCCATCGCCATCGGCATGGCCAGTTCAGCCGACACCGCGCCGATCCGGCCCGACAGGCTGACCGACGCGTTCGGGGCGAGCTCCAGGATCATCGCCAGCAGCCGTTCGGACACACCGTCGAAGTCCACATCCCCCTCCGGGGTTGCCGACAGAGCTTCGTGTACCAACGCGATCGCGCCGATCCGGTGGCCGGCTTCGGCGAGCGCCGTCTTCGCTTCATCGCTCACGACCCGTCGCGACTGCATCCGAAGCAGCGCCGCCACCATCTGCAGGTTGTTCTTGATCCGGTGGTGCACCTCCCGCAGCGTGGCATCCTTCGTCACCAGGGCGCGCTCACGCCGCCGAACATCGCTGACATCTCGGACCAGCACGAGCGCCCCACAAGGTCGCGAATCCCGAACCAACGGAACTCCCTGCACCGAAACCGTGGTGCCGGCGTGCTCCAACTCGAAGACCCCCGCCCGCCTGCCGGCTGCCACCTGCTCCGGATCGCCATCGGTGCCACCGATCGCGCTCTGCAGTCGCCTGGTCACGTTGGCCAATGAAGCACCCTCGAGGTCGCCACGCCAGCCGAGCCGACGGAACGCCGAGACGGCACTGGGGGAGGCGAAGTCGACGTACCCGGAATCGTCCAACCTGAACAATCCGCCGCCGACGCGGAGCGGGGCCACCGCCGCTCGATCGACAGCGGGGAACAGCCCCTGGCTGACCATCGCGGCCAAATCATCGGCGGCTTCCACGTATGCGGCGTCGAGCCGCCCGCCCTGCCGCGGATCCCGAGTCGAATAGCGACTGAGGAGCGCCACTACTCGCCCCCGGCCTGGTATCGGATAGACCCGGTGTTCGACCCCGACCTGAGATCCATCGTCGGTTTCCGGTTGCCGCGAGGCCAGCGCCCGGTCGAGCAGTGGTCGTCGACCCCTTGCCACAAAGGTGCCGACGATGTCTTCGACGAACAGTGTGCGACCTGTGTCTGGACGTTGGTGGGCGGCGGCGACGAATCCGCCACCGTTCCAGGTCGGCAGCCAAAGCACCAGGTCGGCGAAGGACAGGTCGGCGATCAGCCCCCACTCGGTCACCAGAGCCCGGAGCCGATCCAGTTCGGTCGGCGACAGGTCAGAGTGCTCGCGCGCCAGCCGACCGATGTCCACCACGAGCCGGAGCCTACCCCCGCCCCACCTGGCTGCAGGCGTGGACAGGGCTGACAACATCGTCCCATGACGCAACCGGGATCCGGCGCCCAGAGCACCGGTGCTACGCGGCGCACCGACCCGGAATCCCGGACGAGGGACCTGCTGCGGCGGGACGCACGGTCGGTGTGGCATCCCTTCACCCAGCAATCCTTGTGGTTGGCGGACGAGCCGATCGTCGTTGACCGAGCCGAGGGGATGTACTTCTGGGACACGGACGGCAACCGGTACCTCGACGGGGTCTCCTCGCTGTGGGTCAACGTCCACGGCCACCGCCGCGCCGAGATAGACGCCGCGATTGTTGCGCAGTTGGGCA
>JAUPKM010000545.1 GCA_030837445.1 Actinomycetota bacterium | reverse complement strand
GATTTCGCGCACACCTACGCGGACCTGGTGGAGGCCGACTACGCGGACTTCACCGAGGCGATCGCCGACGGGGAGATCCCATCGGCCGAGCTGGGGGTCTAGCGGGCGGGTGGGGGTTTTCGGTAGATCAGGACGCTGCCGAGATCACCGAGAACATCGCTCCCTGCGGGTCGCCGAGAGTGGCCATCCGGCCCTGTTCGGAGTCGGTCGGCGGCTGGTAGATCGTTCCACCGGCGGCGACGGTAGCCGCCGCGATCGCGTCGGTGTCGGTCACCGAGAAGTAGGCGGCCCAATAGCCCGGGACCTCGGCCGGGACCTCCACCGGCATCGGCATGATCCCGCCGACGCCGTCGTCATTGCCGCCCGCAACCTTGATCACGGTGTAGTCGAACGTGTCACCGTCGCCGATCTGCTGGTAGTCCCAGTCGAAGATCGCCGCCAATGACTCCCGCGAGGCGGCGACATCGCGACTCGACAATTCGTTCCAGATCAGGGCGCCGGTCTCGTTGACGCAGGCCGCGCCGATGTATCGACCCGCCTCCCAGACCCCGACGACAGCGCCGCCCCGGTCGGCGATCATCGCGAGCTTGCCGACCGATTCTCCACCCTCGATGATCTCCATCGACGGCACTACGACCTCTCCGCCCGCTCCGGCAACCCTCGACAGCGTTGCCTCGATGTCGTCGCTGGAAATGTAGGTGTTCCACATCGGCATCATCGGCGCTCCGGGCGGGATCCCGCCGATCCCGGCGACTGCCCGACCGTCGATCTCGGCCATGATGTAGCCGCCAACATCCTCGCCGCCGGCGGACCAGTCCCACCCGAAGAGGCCCGCATAGAACGTGGCCGCGGCGGTCGGATCGCTGGTCATCAGATCGACCCAGCAGGGGATTCCGGGCGGGTAGTGGTCGACGGTTGCCATGGTTCTCCTCAGGTCGGCGTGGGTTGACCCAGCATCCCCCATCGCAGCCGGTGATGCGACGCCAGCGGGCGGCCTTCGGCGACGCGGGTCCTGGGGCCCTCGACGCAGCCCCGATTGCCTTCGCCGACTCCGCACCTAGAGTGGCGGGTATGACTGAATCCCTTGGGGTCGACAAGGCGGCGGCGGTTGAAGCGCCCATCCACGAGTTGCTCGCCCAGCGATGGAGTCCGCGCGGTTTCGACGCCAGCCGAGATGTGTCGCCAGCCGACCTGTCCTCCCTGCTGGAGGCGGCCCGCTGGGGTGCCAGCGGGGGCAATACGCAGCCTTGGCGGGTGCTGGTTGCTCGCCGCGGCAGCGAAGATCACGCCCGAGTATTCGCGACCTTGGCCCCGGGCAATCAGCTGTGGGCCGGGGCCGCCCCGCTGCTGATTGTGATGCTGGCCAAGACCGCGTTCCCCGACGGCAAGCCCCACCCGTCGGCCGAATACGACGCCGGGCATGCTGCCGCCCTACTCTCGATCCAGGCCGAGGCCCTCGGGTTGTCGGTGCACCAGATGGGTGGCTTCGACAAGCCGCGGTTGGCTGAGGAGTTCGGTTTGGACGCTGACCTACTGCCCAAGGCGGTGATCGCCGTCGGGTATCTGGATCCGGTTGCCGACCTGCCGGAGCAGTTGGCCGCCCGCGAGCGAGCGCCGCGCACCCGGATGGCCCTGTCGGAGTTCATCCTGAATCCGTAGCCGCCGGTCGTGGCTGTTGGCAATCGCGGCAACCTGTTGTGACGGCGGGCCGGGAACGCCTACGGTGTCACCATGACAGATCAGCCACAGACCCCCCACCTGTTCACCTGCACCACCTTTGACCCGCCGCCCGGCTACCGGATCGAGAAGTCGATCGGGCTGTGCTGGGGCGTGTTGGTCAGGTCCGTCGGATTCGCGAAGGGATTCACCGGTGGGTTCCGATCGCTGAAGGCCGGCGAGGTTCCGCAGTACACAGAGGTGGTCGATCAGGCCCGAACCGACGCCGTTGAACGGATGATGGCGCATGCCGCCCAACTCGGGGGCAACTGCGTGCTTGCAGTGCGGTTCGACTCCTCCGATGTCGCCGACGGCCTGGCCGAGATCCTGGCGTACGGCACCGCGGCCGTTGTGGTCCCGATCACGGACTAGCTGTCGGTTGGCGGCCCGCGGCCCGTGGTTACCGGTCAGTAGCCGGAACCGGGCATAGCCCATAGGGTGTGCTTGGTTCCGGTTGGTTGCAGTCCAGAGGTCGACCACCGGCATCCGCCCGAATTTGGTCAGCGGGCGAACCAGATCAGGGCCGTATTGACGAGGACGCGGACGCCCACGTCGATGGCTCGCTCGTCGACGTCAAAGGTCGAGGCGTGCAGGTCCAGTCGCGGTCCCGTCCAGTCGGGGTTGTGGGTACCCAACCGCGCGTAGGTGCCGGGCACCGAGTCCACGTACCAGGCGAACGAGTCGCCCCCCCAGGACTGCTCGGTGTCGACCACGGCATCCGGCCCAAGCGCTCGGCGGGCGGCATCGTTCAGGGCCGCCGTCGGGGCAGGTGAGTTGATGACCGGCGGAATACCTCGATTCTCGACCAGCTCCCACTGCGCACCGCTGTCCCCGACCACGTCGGCTATCGCCGCCCGCAGCAGCTCAGGAGCACCGTCCCAGAGCTGCCGGGAGGGCGTGCGAATTGTGCCGCGCAGTACGGCGGAACTCGGGATGACGTTGTAGGCATCGCCGGTATGCAGCGCCCCGAATACGAGGCGCACCTCACCGGTGTCCCGGGACATTTCTGCAAACCGTCCGGGTAGGTGCTCGGCCATTCGGCCGGCGACCCGAACAAGGTCGACCGTGCGCTCGGGGCGGGCGGTGTGGCCGCCAGGGCCGGAAAGGAACACCTCCACCGTGTCCGACGCCGAGGTGATCGGGCCGACTGTCGTACCCAGCTTGCCCACCTCCGTCTTCGGGTCGCAGTGCAGACCGAAGATGGCCTCCACCCCGTCTAGCCATCCCTCCTTGATCACGAAAACCGCGCCGCCGGGGACCGTCTCCTCGCCGGGTTCGAAGATCAGTCGAACTCGGCCGGGCAGTCGTCCGAGCTCCTCCAGCGCCTGCAGGGCCAGACCGGCCCCGAGCACGATGCTGGTGTGGACGTCATGCCCGCAGGCGTGGGCGACGCCGGGGACGCGGGAGGTGTACTCGCTGTCGCTGAGATCCATCATTGCGAGGGCATCGATGTCGGCCCGCAGTGCGATGGTCGGCCCGAGGGAGGGATCACCGATGTCGCAGATCAACCCGGTGCCCACTGACAACCGTTGTGGAGCGAGGCCGTTGGCCCGTAGCCAGTTGTAGATCTTCTCGGTCGTCGCGACCTCGGCCATGCTCAGCTCGGGGTTCCGATGCAAGTCGCGGCGGAAGTCGATCAGCGACGGGCCATGGCGGCGGAGGAAGTTGTCGAGGTCGACGGGTACTGCGGGTTCGGTCGTCATGCGCCGGGACCGCCCTCCAGCTCCCGAGTCAGCGATGCGACCACGTCGCGTAGATCGCCGCCGTCGGCCACGATCTGCAGTTGCCGCTGGTAGGAACCGCCGTGGTTCACGATCTCGTTGATGCTGTCCAACTCGTCCGCGCAGCCGAGCTCGACGGCGAGCGGTCGCAACCGGGAGGTCAGCTCCGCCAGGTCGTCGCCCAACCGGCGGGTTCGGCCGTGTTCGTCGAGGATGATCTCGGCATCCAGGCCGTAGCGCGCTGCCCGCCACTTGTTCTCCCGCACCACCCAACTGGGCCGGATCGGCGGCCGACCGCCGGAGTCCATCGTCCGGTCGAACCAGGTCACCAGACACTGCGCCAAGGCGGCAACCGCGGTAACCTCCTGCATCGTTGGGATGCCGTCGCACATCCGAAGTTCGACAGTCCCGAAGCCCGGGTGTGGGCGAATGTCCCACCAGACCTCCCGCACTGTCGAGATGCTGCCGGCGCGGATCAGGGCGTCCAGGAACCGCTCGAACTCACCCCAACCACTCAACTGCGGCGGCAGTCCCGCGGTGGGCATCACTTCGAAGACCTTTGTCCGCGCGCTGGCCAGGCCGGTGTTCTCGGACTCCCAGTACGGACTCGAGCAGGACAGCGCGAGCAGGTGCGGGAGGTAGGTGGTGAGACCGTTGACCGTCTGGATCGCCTTCTCGCCGGAGCGGACCCCGACATGCACATGGACGCCGTGGATCATCAGCCG
>JAUPKM010000544.1 GCA_030837445.1 Actinomycetota bacterium | reverse complement strand
CCCGTCACCCGCCCACGCCTGACCAGTAGTGGCACTGGCCAGCACCTGGGCGTGCACACCCGACAGACGATTCGACAGGGTGTGGACCTGCCGGGCCACCATCAACGCCTGCACCCCCGACACCGACCCCGCCACCTCCGCCAACACCCCCACAGCTGCGGATACATCCGCCAACGCCTCCAGCTGCGCCGCCGTCAACACCTCCGACGGATCGACGTCCTCCGACCGGCCACGACCACCCGACGATCGGCGACCACGACCACGGTCACGAGCCGACCCAGGGCCAGAAGCAGACGATCCACGGTCCCGGGACGTCTGCCCCGTCACACCAGGAACAGCCCAACCAGCATCAGCCCCCGACCGCGCACCCCCAGCAGGACGCTGCCCACCCACCCGCGACTCTGGGGACTCCGACTCCGGCGCCGGGGATTCCGGTGGCGGGGATGCCAGGGATTCCGGTGGCAGGGACTGCGGTGGCAGGGAGTCCGCGGCGAATGCCATGACGCACATCACCTCTCGAGATAGTCAACGGACAGGAGTGTTCGAGCCACACCCGCCACCACCAGCCCCCAACAACCCGGGCCGAGACCATCTCCAAGAACCACCATTTACTCGAACACCTGTACCTTAACACGCAGTCCCGACAACTACGCTCAAACATGCTGATGTCGGGCACAGTCGCCGAAAGTGGGGCGGTTCCTGTCGGGGCCTTTTCGCAGCGCCGCGGATGGCCCCATCCGTGTCTCGCGCGCAAGACGGTCTCGACGCGCCATTCCGTCCTCGCGGCGACGCCCGGGTGACCCGGGCGCAACTCGGCGACGACCAATGGTGGCAGGATCACGCCCATGCGTATCTGCATCACGGGCTCAGTGGCCACGGACCATCTGATGACCTTCCCAGGAAAATTCACCGACTCACTGCTGGCGGATCAACTGCACACAATCAGTTTGTCCTTCCTTGTGGACGACTTGCAGGTACGTCGTGGAGGGGTGGCCGCCAACATCGCATTCGGATTGGGGAGTCTCGGTGCGGACCCGGTACTCCTGGCCGCGGTCGGGGCCGATTTTGCCGACTACCGGTCGTGGCTGGATCGCCACGGGGTGGACACGACCTCCGTCCTCATTTCTGAGGTAGCGCACACCGCCAGGTTCGTGTGCACGACTGACTCGGCCCATAACCAGATCGCGTCCTTCTATCCAGGAGCGATGTCAGAGGCGCGCAGTATCGAGATTTCACCGGTGGCGGAGCGGGTCGGGGGCCTGGATCTGGTGTTGGTGGGTCCCAACGACCCGGAGGCGATGCTTCGCCACACCGCGGAGTGCCGGGAGCGGGGGATTCCATTCGCCGCTGACCCGTCGCAGCAGTTGGCCGGAATGGACGGGCCGGAGATTCGCGATCTGATCGATGGCGCCGCCTACCTCTTCACCAACGAGTACGAAGCCGCCCTGACGGAGCAGAAGACCGGTTGGACCGCAGCGGAAGTACTGGCCCGCGTCGGGGTGCAGGTAACAACGCTTGGGAAGAATGGCGCCAAAGTCGAAACCGCGGCAGCCGGCGAAGTGGCGCGGGTGGGCGTCCCCGCCGAGCGGGGGCTGGCCGATCCAACTGGCGTCGGTGACGCTTTTCGGGCGGGATTCCTGGCGGGCCTCGTTTGGGACGTCCCGCTGGAGCGGTGCGCCCAGCTCGGCTCAATGCTGGCCACCTACGTCATCGAAACTGTCGGGACACAGGAATATGAAATCTCCGCGGCGGACTTCGTCGTCCGGTACCGCGAGGCCTATGGCGAGGCCGCGGCAGCCGAGGTGGAACCACACGTGACCGCGGCCTGCGGCTGACAGCTGAGCGGCGGCCGGAGTCCGGAATCGAAATGGGGCGATTGGACCGGCCGGTGCCTGTCTCGCCTGAGATCACGGCGGAGACGGAGATCGTCCTGATCGGCGGGCGAGTCGACGCCGATTCGCTGGTCGCTGGCTACCGCGAGGGACTCTTTCCGATGGAAGTCGACTTAGCGCAGGAGGAGCCCCGCGAGGTCGGTCCGGAGGGCGCGCCGACGGAAGCCTCGGAGCAGGAATCGTCGGCGGCCAGCCTGCTGGCATGGTTCTGTCCCGATCCGCGAGGAGTCCTGGCCTACCCGGGAATGCGCGTGTCGCGGTCATTGCGGAGGGCTCAGAATCAGTTCACGGTCACCGTCGACGAGGATTTCGCGGGAGTGCTGGAGGGCTGTGCCGACCCGTATCGGCCGCACGGTTGGATTACCCCGGCCTACCGGGAGGCCTACTTGGACCTGCACACCCTAGGCATCGCACACTCGGTGGAGGTGTGGCAGCAGGGACAACTCGCGGGGGGACTGCTTGGCCTGGAACTCGGTGGCACATTCTGCGCTGACTCGAAGTTTCACCGGGTCACCAATGCCTCCAAGGTTGCGCTCGCGGAGTTGAGCCGGAGGGTGTTTGGGGGAGCAGACGCGCCCGCTCGGCTCATCGATGTGCAGTGGTGCACCGATCACTTGGCCAGCCTGGGCTGTCGAGAGGTTTCGCGGGCGGAGTACCTGCGGACTATGCCCGCGCGACTGGCGCTACCGACTGTCTTGTCCTGACGCGATAGCGGCGGGGCGCGGTACCCACCCCGGCCCCCAGAAGCTCGGCACCCAGGAAATCGGCCCCTGTCATCCGACACCAGGCGGGCACGTCGGATTCGGCCGCCGGATCATCGGCGAGTAGGTCGATCCGGGAGCCCGGCGGAGCGACCTTGCTGGCCCGGCCGAGTGCTATCACCGGATGGGGACAGGTGCGGCCGCGCTCATCAATAACGACCACCGGGGGATTCGGCACCGGGGGATCGTGCGCCTGGTCATCGGCTTCGGTCACAGGTCCGCGACCCCTCCTGCGATCCTGACCGCGTCGACCGCCGACGGGAGTTCGGCCAGGAATCGCTCCACGTCCTCCGCGGAGGCCGACATCGGCAGTGACACGCGGACGTTGCCCGAGGTGAGTCCGCCCGTGGCCGAGAGGACATGACTCGGTTCGCCATTCCCGGCCGCGCACGCCGACCCCGACGCCACTGCGATACCCCGGCGGTCGAGTTCGGCCAGCAGAGCTTCCGCATCGAGATAGAGGACAGACATCCCGACCACATGCGGCAGCCTGCTCGACGCGGACCCGTGCACGACGAGGTCGCGAATGGTGTCGGCCGCGCGGTGCCGGATGAGTTGCGTCAATGACATGTCCCGCTCGAAACGCTGGGCCAACCCCGCCAATGCCGACTCCAGGCCGATCGCCGCGGCTGCCACATCGGCGACACAGGGTTCGCCGGGGAAGCGATCGGGGCCGGTGTGAACCGCCCCGGTTTGGCCGTCCAGGTTCGTGAAGGGTGTGCCACGCCGGACGACGAGCAGACAGGTGCCGTCACCGCCGGCCCATGATCGAGAGTCGGCGAGCAGTGCCTGCCAGCCGGTGGGCAGCGGCATCCGACCGACGGCCATGGTCGCGTCCACGATCAGCGGCACCCCGGCGGACGTCGCGAGCTCCGCAGCACGCGCCACCGGCTGGGCGGTGCCGATTTCAGGGTTGCCGACCTGCAGCCAGGCGGCACCGGCCTCGCTGAGGCCCAACTCCCAATCGTCCAGGTCGATCGCACCCTCGCTGT
>JAUPKM010000543.1 GCA_030837445.1 Actinomycetota bacterium | reverse complement strand
GATAGTTGCCGTGGATGCCGGTGAACAGGTTGGAGTTGACGATGTCCTCTGCGCCCGACGCCACGACGGCTTCTTTGTAGGCAGCCGAGGCGCGGGCTTCATCGGTGGCGATGAAAGCAGAACCGATGTAGGCGAGGTCGGCGCCCAGAGCCTGCGCAGCCAGCACTGCCCGACCTGTCGCGATTGCCCCGGACAACACCACTGGTCCGTCGAACCACGCACGGATCTCCTGCACGAGTGCGAACGGTGAAAGGGATCCGGCGTGTCCACCTGCCCCGGCGGCGACCGGGATCAGTCCATCAGCACCCTTCTCAATCGCCTTGTGAGCGTGCCGACTGTTGATGATGTCGTGGAACACGAGGCCGCCGTAGGAGTGCGCGGCGGCGTTGACGTCTTCCCTGGCACCGAGGGAGGTGATCACCACCGGCACCCGATACTTCACCATCAACTCGACGTCCTGCTCGAGCCGAGTATTCGACTTGTGGACGATCTGGTTGACCGCAAAGGGAGCCGCAGGCCGGTCGGGATGTTCGCGATCCCACTGCGCCAATTCTTCGACGATCCGATCCAGCCACTCGTCGAGTTGGCTCACCGGACGGGCATTCAACGCGGGGAACGATCCGATGATGCCGGCGGTGCACTGTGCGATGACGAGGTCCGGGTTTGACACCAGGAACATCGGCGAAGCCACGACCGGCAGTCGCAGCCGATCGGCCAACGACGACGGCAGCGTCACGGCGACTCTCCCGTGGGCGATGCCTCCCCAGCGCTCAATGACGCCGCCTGCGCGCTGGGAGTCGGGGCAGGCACGGCTGTGGCCGAAGGTGCTGGCGCGACCGCGCCCTGGGCCAGTGCCTGCGCCTTCTTGATCGCCTCGGCGAGGCGCTTCTGGGCCTCTCCGTAGGCGGCGAAGTCACCGTTACGCAAGGCAGTCTCACCCTCGTCAAACGCTCTCTGGACGTCGGCCAACGCCTTCTCCAACTCGGTGTTGGGCGCAGGCTGTGGAGTGTTGCCGTCGGCGGCACCATTGTCCGGTTGGGTGCTATCGGTGCCCGCAGCAGTCCCGAACACCGTGGCCAGGGACGCCGACAAGGTGTCCTCGAACCCGACCTTGTTTCCGAACGAGACCAGCACCTTGCGCAGCAGCGGGTAGCCGCCGGTGGACGCCCTGACGTAGACCGGCTCCACGTACAACATTCCGCCGCCGACCGGCAGCGACAGCAGGTTGCCCAGTTCCACATCCGACCCGCCGCGTCTCAGCAACGACAACTGGGAGGCGACTTCGGGGTCGGATTCGAAGGTGTTCTGCACCTGCACCGGGCCAGGAATTGTGGTGTTGCGAGGCAATTGCAGCACCCGGAAAATGCCATACCCGTCCCCCGGAGCAGAGTCCACCGCCATGAAGGCGGCAAGCGTCTGCCGCTTCGCCGGCGAGTAGGCCGTCGTCAGCGAGAACGCCGTATCCTTCTGCCCAGGCATTTTCAGCGTCAGGTAGTAGGGCGGCTGGTACTGGTTCGACTGCCGATCGGTCGGGTCGTTCGGGATGATCCAGAAGTCCTGACCGTTGTAGAAGGCCGCCGGATCGGAGACGTGGTACCGGCTGTAGATGAGCCGCTGCACCTTGAACAGATCTTCCGGGTAGCG
The DNA here is from genome assembly GCA_030837445.1 of Actinomycetota bacterium. Taxonomy (GTDB): domain Bacteria; phylum Actinomycetota; class Actinomycetes; order S36-B12; family UBA10799; genus JACJWR01. Next base: position 5,531 of record JAUPKM010000543.1, on the reverse strand, counting down.
CACGTGCGCGACCAATTCGGCGTTCATCTCTGATTTGGGTTTCACCACGCCGGGAAACGCCTTCTGCCAGGTCTTGAGAATCGGGTCCGACTCGTCCCAGGCGTACAGGTTCACGGTGCCGTCGTATGCGTCGACCACCGCCTTGACGGAGTTGCGCATGTAGTTCACATAGTTCTGCGGCTGCGCGAAGACGTTCGTGGCGGTCGCATTGATGGAGTCCGAGGTGGCGTCGTTGAGGTTCACCAGGGTGGCGTAGGGGTACTGGTCGGTATCGGTGTAGGCGTCCAGAATCCAGACGATCCGGCCGTTCACAACTGCCGAATACGGATCCCCGTCCGGCACCAGCCAGGGCGCGACCTTGGCCAACCGCTCCCGCGGGGTGCGGTCCCACATGATTCGGGAATCCTGGTTGACCAGGTCGGACAGCAGGATGTTGGGTTCGCCGAACTTGGCCGCGAACAGCAGCTTGTTCACCGGTGAACCCACCGGAACCCCGCCCTTGCCCTGATAGGTGTTGTTGCGCTGCCCCGTCGGTGAGGTGTCATCGGGGTAGTCGAGCTCCCGGGGCGTCGAGTCCGCCGGGCCGCCGACGATGGAGTAGTCCGGGGACTTCTCACCGAAATACACCCGCGGCTGATCGATCGTCAGCTTCCCGCGCGGCGGGATGTCCTCCTCGAAGAAGGCCGGCGTACCACTGGAGGTGGCCGTGTTGTCATAGGCGGCGACGAATCCGTAGCCGTGCGTGTAGACGACGTGGTCGTTGGCCCAGTTCCGTTGCGAGTCCGGGATACCGGCAAGGTCCAACTCCCGCACCGACACCACCGCGCCGCGCTGCTGGTCGTTGACCTGCCCGGCCTCATTCTTCTCGCCCAGTTGGTAGCGGTCGATATCCAACGTGTCGGGGAAGGAATAGAACCCTCGAATCTGTTGCAACGCCCGATATGTCGGCGACACGATTGACGGGTCCAGCAGTCGTACGTTCGCAATCGTGCCGCGATCCTTTGCGATCGCCGCAGCGTTCGGCTCAGCTGTCGCGGCGTAGTCCTGCGTCTGGACGTTCTCCAGTCCGTAGGCCTGCCTGGTGGCAGCGATATTGCGGGAGATGTACTCCTGCTCGCGCACCAACTCGCTCGGTTTCACCTGGAACTGCTGGACCACCGCCGGGTAGATCCCACCGATGACCAGCGCGGAGACCACCATCAGCCCCAGACCGGCCATCGCCACTGTCCAGATCTTGCGGAACATGTTGACGAAGAACAACAGTGCCACGATCAGGGCGACAAACATCAGGATCGTCTTGGCCGGCAGCAAGGCATTGACGTCGCGGTACTTCAGGCCGGTGAAACCGAGCACCAGGTCGTCGTCCTTGACCGCCAGGCCGAACCTGTCCAGGAAGTAGTCGCCTGCCTTGACCAGCATCATCAGGCCGAGGATCAGCGACACCTGCACCCGCGCGGCCCGCGACATCCGGTCGCCCGGTGACTGCAGCCGAATGCCGCCGTAGAGATAGTTCACGACCAGGTTGACCAGCAGCATCACGAACAGCACGGCGAACAGGAAGCCGAGCACGAATCTGATGAAGGGGTAGGTGAAGACCCAGAAGCCGACGTCCATGCCGAAATGCTGGTCGGCGACGTTGAACGGCGTGGCGTTACGCCACAGCAGCCACAGTTTCCACTGGCCGGCGGCAGAGATCCCGGCTAGCAACCCGAGCACGATCGAGACCACCAGCAGGATCGCCTTGCGCAGGGGCTCCAGACCGAGCCGGTAGCGATCCAAACCCTGCTGCTCGAGCGTGTCGGCAGGGAAGAACGGCCGCTGCCGGTAGGCGAACCACATTGACAGCGCGACCGCCAGCGCCATGGCCAGACCGAAGCCCACGAACATCACGACTTTGGTGACCAACTGGGTGGTGAACACCGTCGACTGATCCACCGACTGGAACCAGAGCAGGTCGGTGTAGAAGCCGGTGAAGATCATGAACAGCACTGCCAGCACGCCCAGAACCAACACGGTCGGGAGCAGGACCCGACCCCGACCTCGGGGGGCTGGTTCCTGCGGCTCGGAGGCGGCGGCGGAGGAGGGGGTGGCGAACGTCACCGCCCCACCCTACGAGAGGGTGACGACATGCGCCCGAAGGTACCCGCTTCCCAACTCCCCGAAATCGTGGCCGAACTCGAGGAATACGTGTCCCAGGCGGGCTGGGACCAGCCTGCGCGCCTGTTCGCACTGGTCGCGACCGACGAGATCATCTCCGAGGAGCCTGCCATTGCCGCTGCCCTCGGACTCACACCAGGCGGGGTCACTCCCGTCGAACAGGACGAATTCGACATTCAATCGCCCCTGGACGAGGCGTTGGCGTCGATCGCCTGGCCCGAGAAGGTGCGCGGCGCCGCACTCGCAGTCGAACGGGTGCTGCTGCCTCCGGAGGCGGAACAGGACTTGCCGGACGGAGTTGACACTGACGCCCTGGTGTCAGCAGTCGATGCAGACCCGCGGCGCCAGGAGGTCCGGATCGTCGTGGCGGTGAATCCAGCGGGGGAGCACTTCTGTCTACTCCGGCTCCGAGCTCACCCCGACGATCTACTGACCGGTCAGGACCTCGTGCCGCAGTTGGCCGAGGCGCTGGCCAGCACGTTCGCCTGACCGAGCTCCGCCCACGCTCTCAGGCAACCGATTCCTCGGGCGGCGTGGCCGCGGCAGCCGGACAAGCTGGCAGCGCCCGCCCGGCCCGGTAGTCATCGATCGCCGCCACCGCGCCCGCCAAATCCGCAACAGCGGCCACCGCCAGGCCCTCCGGCACGTTGCCGACGACCTCGTCGCAGTTGTCCTTCGGCGCCAGAAACAGGGTCGCGCCATCTTCGCGCGCGCCTTCCATCTTCTGCCGGATTCCCCCGATCGGACCGACTTTGCCATCCGCCCCGATCGTTCCGGTGCCGGCGATCTGCTTGCCACCGGTCAATTCCCCCGGCGTCAGCTGATCGACCGTCCCCAGAGCGAACATCAGCCCTGCACTGGGCCCACCGACCCCGTCCAAGGTGAAGTCGACCTCGAACGGCCCGCGATAGGAGGTTTCGAGGCTGATCCCGAGAAATCCCCACTCCGGATTCTTTGGATTGGCGCCGACTTTGAGTTGCACCGGCAAGTCCTTGCCATCGCGCACCACCACCGCCGGAACGGTACTGCCCACCGGGGTTGCGCGGACGTCAGCCACCAACTGCTCACGGCTCGTCACTGGCTTGCCGTTGAAGGACTTGATCACATCACCATCGGAGACTGCGTCGGCATTGACAGAGTCTTCGGTCACCTCGGCAACCACGACCGCCTCGGTCACCGGGATCTTCAGGTAGCGCAGGGCCGCCGCTATGGCATTCGACTGGGAACTGGAGAAGGCAGAGGCACTCTCCTTCTTGGAGTCCTCGGCCGACTCCTCGGCAGGGAAGAGCAACTCCCGGGGTAGCACCGCGACTTGATCATCGAAATATGCCAACACGGCCTCGACTGCCGTCAGCGGTCCGTAGGGTCCGCCTCGCTCCCGAACGGTGGTCATGTTCAGCTGGCCGGTGGTCGGGTACGTGCGGGTCCCGCTGATCTCGATCACTGCCTGGCCGTCGTATTCCCCAATGGTGTTGAACACCGGTCCGGGCGACACGATCACGTAGGGCACGGGCAACACCAACCCCGAGATCAGCAGCAGTAGGGCCGCGACCACCGAGGCCAACAGCAGCCGACCGTACCCGCTGGCAGGTAGTACCTTGGGCCGCCTCACGTAGCGCCACCGGACCCCTGCGAGTCAGTCCCAGCTGGGTGCGCGACCGGCTTCGTGGGCGGTGGTTCCTTCGCGACCCGCAACACGTGCCCTACCTCGGCGAGTCGTTGAGCCCGCCACTGCGGGGAGTTTCGTCGACGCTCGCGGCGGGCGAGCACCGACGTCCAGATCACCGCGACGACACCGCTGACGAGCGGGATCAGCCACCACACCAACGCGTCCACGCGGGTCAGCCTACGTGGCCAGTGGGATATCTCCGACAAGGCCGCGAACCTTCGGTCGGCCATCATTTCGCGAATGGCGAAGCGGCAACGATGGTCTTCGCCGGTCGGCATGGCTAGCGTGGATACCCGGAACCGCCTCCACCCACGTCCGCGCGGCATTGCCGCATCCTCCCCGGACGAAGGCGGACCAAGAGGAGCGTGGCTAGCAGTGGCCGACAACATGCCTTTCGGATTCACACCCGGTGACCCCGAGGGTCAGCCGAACTTCGATGTCAACCAGCTCGGAGCCATGCTCCAGCAACTCGGACAGATGATGCAGCAGTCCGGCGCCGGGCAGGGAGCCGACGTAGGTCCGGTCAACTGGACCATGGTCAAAGACAACGCCCGTCAACTTCTCGCCACCGAGGGCGACCCCAGCGTCACCGACGGCGAGCGGTCGGCCACCGAGACTGCGGTGGACCTGGCTGAACTCTGGTTGGACGCTGCCACCGAATTCCCCGCCACCGGCGGCCGGCCTGCCACCTGGTGCCGAAGCGAGTGGTTGGAGGGGACGCTGCCGGCGTGGCAGCGGATCATCGACCCCGTCGCGGCCCGCGTCCAGGACTCGATGGCCGTGTTGATGCCAGGCGGGGCCGGCGGGGACGAACCAGCGGGTCTTCCCGCCGGACTGCCCCCGGAAATGGCGCAACTACTCGGTCCGCTGATGGGGATGGCCAAGCAGATGGGGGCCACCATGTTCAGCTCCCAGGTGGCGCAGGCGCTGGCAGCGCTCGCCGGCGAAGTCGTCTCGGCCGGTGACGTCGGGATCCCGCTGACCTCCGACGGGCGACCGGCGCTATTGCCGGGCAACGCCCGTGCCTTCGGTGCCGGCCTGGACGTGCCCGAGCGCGATGTCCTGCTGTACCTCGCGCTGCGCGAGGCGGCCCACCAGCGACTCTTCGCGCATGTGGGCTGGCTGCGCTCCAGGCTGGAATCGGCTGTGGAGGAGTACGCCCGCGGGATCACGGTGGACACCGAGCGGATCACCTCCGCGGTCGAGCAGGCCGACCTGTCCAACCCCGAGAACCTGCAGGAGATCCTCGGCTCGGGAGTTCTGGTACCCGAGGATTCCCCGGAACAGCGGGCTGCCTTGGAACGGCTGGAAACCCTGCTTGCGCTGGTGGAGGGCTGGGTGGATGCGGTCGTGACAGCTGCGGCCGCGGACCGACTGCCGAACATCGCCAAACTGCAGGAGGCGCTTCGGCGGCGTCGAGCGGCGGGCGGACCTGCGGAGAAAACCTTCGCCACCCTGGTGGGGTTGGAGTTGCGTCCCCGCAGGCTTAGGGAGGCTGCGGCCCTGTGGGCGGCGTTGGCAGAGTCACGCGGGCAGGAGGGACGCGATCAGGTCTGGGCACACCCGGACCTGCTGCCCACGACTGAGGACCTTCAGCATCCCGAGGCGTTCGTGGTGTCCAGCGATCCGCAATCCGCGGCGTCGCTGGATGCCGAGTTGGAGGCCCTTGGGGACACCGGCGACGCGCCCGAACCGCCGTCGGATG
>JAUPKM010000542.1 GCA_030837445.1 Actinomycetota bacterium | reverse complement strand
TTTGCCGCGCATCCGCTGGTAGCGGGCGATGCAGTCGGTGTGGGTATAGGAAAAAACATGGCCGACGTGCAGCGAGCCGCTCACGGTTGGCGGCGGGGTGTCGATCGAGTAGACCTCGGAGCGCGGCTTGCTGCGGTCAAACCGGTACGTCCCGTCGGTGGCCCAGGAATCCGACCACCGTTGTTCCAGCCCGGCCAGCGTTGGCTTCTCGGGGACCTGACCGGTGGCTGTGCTCGCGGTTGCGTGTCCGGTCTGGCGGGAGGTGTCGGTCATGGCCGACATCCTAGGCTGGCTGAGCTGATCCGACTGGAGGGGCATCCGCGGTTGGTCGCTGGGTCGGGGAGCGCCCTAGCATGGCTCTCCGTGACCGACAACGAGTTCGACGAGGCCCGAACCGAGATCGATCCGGCTGCCATCGAGTTGGCGCTTCGGGAGGTCGAGACGGAACTCGCGGAACGGTGGCCCGAGAACAAGGTCGCCCCGGATCTGCAGCGGGAGCGGTCGCTGATGGATCTGCTCGGCTCGCCTCAGTTGGCGGTCCCGGTGATCCACGTTGCGGGGACCAACGGGAAGTCCTCCACCGCCCGGATGATCGAGTCGCTGCTGCGGTCGTTCGGCCTCTCGACCGGCCTGTACGTCAGCCCGCACCTGAGTTCGATCCGGGAGCGGATCTGCCTGAACGGAGATCCGGTCAGTGCCGAACGTTTCGTTCGGACGTTCCAAGATGTGGCTCCGTACGTCTCGCTGGTGGATGCGCAGACGCCGGAAGCGCCGATGACCGCGTTCGAAGTGATGACCGGGGTTGCCTTCGCCTGCTTCGCCGACGCGCCGGTCGACGTGATGGTGATCGAGTGCGGGATGGGGGGCCGATGGGACGCCACCAACGTGGTCGAGCCGGCCGTGACAGTGATCACCCCGGTGGAGCTGGATCACCAGGAGTACCTCGGCTCAGGGTTGGCGGAGATCGCAGCTGAGAAGGCCGGCATTATCAAGGCTGGCGCCCCGGTCGTGATGGGGCGGCAGACCGCAGCTGTCGCCGAGGTGATCGAGGCTGTCGCCGCGGCAGTGGACGTGCCGGTGGTACGGCAGGGGGTCGACTTCGCAGTCGAGTCCCGGGCGCTGGCGGTGGGCGGTCAACTGCTTTTGTTGGCGGGTTGCGCCGGGGAGTACGCAGACATCTTCCTGCCGCTGCACGGCCCGCACCAGGGGGACAACGCAGTCACCGCGCTGGCAGCAGTCGAGTGCTTCTTCGGTGAAGGCGGCCGACGCCTGAACGCCGAGACCGTCAGCCTTGGATTCGCAGCGGCAACATCGCCGGGGCGGCTCGAAGTGCTGCGCACCGGTCCGACGGTGGTCGTGGATGCCGCCCACAATCCGGCCGGGGCGCGGGTGCTGGCCGCCAGTGTGAAGGAGGCATTCGACTTCAGCCATGTGATCGCGGTGGTGGCGGTGTTGGCGGACAAGGACGCCGTCGGCATCCTGACCGCGTTGGCGACCGTGGTCGATGAGGTCGTCGTCACCCGGAACTCGTCACCGCGGTCGATGGACATCGACGAGTTGGCGGCCATCGCCGCCAGGGCTATGGGGGCGGACCGGCTGCAGGTGGCAGATGATCTGGCGGATGCGATGGAGGTGGCCACTGAGCGTGCGGACGAGTGGCTGGCCGAGGGCAGCGCCGGGATTCTGGTGACCGGGTCTGTGGTCACCGCTGGCGATGTCCGATCGATGCTGGTCGGAGAGTTGGTGCAGACCATCGAGGATGAGGTGGTCGCGGCCCGAGCCGCCGAGGCAGCTCCGGATCCCGAGCAGGATGCTGTCGCGGCAGCGGAGGCACTGGTGGTCGAATCGATGGCGGAGCCGGTCGAGTGGGACCCGACCCGGGAGGACCATTCATGAAGGTGCTCGGAACGAGCGTGCTGGTGTTCGAAGCGATCGTGGTGGCGCTGTTCATTCCGGTCGCCTACTTCACCGGAGCCGCCACCGATGGATCAACGGCTGCCTGGCTTGGCGGCGGCCTGGCCATCGCGTGCCTGGTCGGCGCCGGCATGGTCACCCGGCCCGGCGGAATCGCCGTGGGCTGGGCGATCCAGGTGCTGGTGCTCGCCTGCGGCTTCGTGGTGCCGCTGATGTTCGTCCTCGGCGGGATGTTCGCCGCGCTCTGGTGGGCTGCCGTTCGCTTCGGCCGGAAGGCGGACGCTGCGACCCGCACCCGTGAGGGGGGACCGACACCGCTGACGTAGGCTGGCGCCACACCGTCAGCATCGTCTGCGGCCTCCCCTAAGACGGCCGCTAGCCAGACCTACTAGGAGCGCCCGTGTCCGAACGCACCCTCATCCTGGTCAAGCCCGACGGGGTCGCCCGTGGCCTGAGCGGTCAGATCCTTGCCCGGGTCGAGGCCAAGGGTTTCACGCTGGTGGCGCTGGAACTGAAGACACTGGACCGCGCCACGGCGGAGGCGCACTACGGCGAACATGTCGACAAGCCATTCTTCGGCGAGTTGGTCGACTTCATCACTTCCGGGCCGCTGCTCGCTGGCGTGATCGAGGGCCGGGAAGCCGTCGCCGGCTGGCGATCGATGATGGGTGCCACCGATCCGGCGAAGTCGGCGCCGGGATCGATCCGCGGCGACTTCGCGACGCTGCTCAGCGAGA
>JAUPKM010000541.1 GCA_030837445.1 Actinomycetota bacterium | reverse complement strand
GCGAATGACACAACAGCTCCGAAGCCAAGGTTGGGGGGGAGACGCATCCGCGATGGGTCGGTGCTGCCGATCAACAGCGCCTCCCCTGGAAGGTCGGCGAGCTCGGTCAGATCGCCGCCGATATCGAGGATCACGTGGTGGCCGTGGTCCTGCATCGTCTTCACGAAGCCGGTGACTACATTCGACCAGAACAGGAACAGGGATCCATCCGGAGCCAGAGTGCTCTCTGCGTCCAGGTGGAACACGACAAGCGGCCTGCTGCCTGATCGCAGCGCCCTGCCCGAGCCCTGCGACCGATACCCGAGTTGCTGAGCAGCCGCCCGAACCCGATCGCGGGTCTCCTCCGATACCCGTCCCAACCCGCGGAGAGCATCCGACGCCTGGCTCACCGACACACCGGCGACAGCCGCGACCTTCGCAAGTGTCGGCTTCCCGCGGCGTGGATGGCTGGTCATGGCGTCCACGCTACCCACTCCGCGCCCCGCCAGGCTGACAACCGTCGCCAGCAGAACAGTTCCGCACGCAACGCCGGAACCTAGTATGGCCAGTCCGACACGTTGCTAACGTTTCGTTGTGGTGGACACTCCAACGGACGACCCGCAACGCAACGAACTCGAGGCGATTCTGCAGACCTCGTTGGAGTTCGGGATCCGGGTACAGATGTCCGGTGGCTATACCGCGCGGGTCCGCGACTCGATGCAGCGGGTGGCGCTCGGGTTGGGGGCGGAAAGGGCCGAGACCTGGGTGTCCTCGGGCAGCATCGGCTTGGCCGTGAACCGGGGCGGCTGGAGCCGCACCTCGGTGCGCACGACGCCGGCGATCGGGGTGAACTTCACCGAGCTGAGCTACCTGTCCAGATTGGCCCGGGATTCAGCAACGATGTCGATCGCCGAAGTCCAGGCCGAACTGGCCCATATCGCCCAGCAGGAACGCCGCTACCCGGTGATCGTGGTGTTGCTGATGCTGGGCGTCAGTTGTGGCTCATTCGCGGCCCTCTTCGGCGCAGACCCAGTGGGCATCGCCGCCGCGGCGCTGGCCGGATTCCTGGGTGCGAGCCTGCGACATCTGCTGATGAAGCGCCGCTTCAAACCATTCATCTACTGCCTGTTCTCGGCCCTACTGAGCGCATCGGTGGTGATGGCATTCGGATCGTTGACAGCCACTCCGGATGCGGCAGTGACGGCGAGCATCATCTTCCTGGTGCCCGGGGTTCCGCTACTGAACGGAACGGCCGACCTACTCACGTCGAACTATCTCAATGGCGTTGTCAGATTGACCAGGGCAAGTGTGATCCTGCTCGGATCGGCGCTGGGGTTCACGCTGGCCCTTGTGCTCTGGGGCCACATATGACCTCGATCCTCGGCGTCCTCTGGGCCGCCCCGGCCGCGCTAGGTTTCGCGCTGCTGTTCAATGTCCGGCTGCGGGCGCTGCCGATCGTGGCGGCAATCGCGGTGCTGGCGAAGTTTATCTCCGTGTTCGGCCAACACGTCGGCCTCACCATCATCGCCGCGGACTTCATCGCTGCTTTCGCGGTCGGGGCGATCGCCTACACAATCGGTCCGCGGCTGGGCGAAGCCTCGCCGGTGTTCGCGTTTGCCCCCGTAATCCCGCTCGTGCCGGGCGCTGTGATTGCCAAGGCCTTCATCACCTCATTCACGACCTGGATCACCAGCTCCGGTGTCGAGGCTCAGCAGAACTCCGCGGACTTTCTCCTCGCCGCCAGTTCCGGACTGTCGGCGGCAGCGATCATGCTCGCGCTGTGCCTGGGCGCCATCAGTCCGATGCTATTGCTCCCGCGGGCGCGCACGGCAGAGGACTGAGTCTTCCCGGTTGACCCGGCCGACCCTGGGCTCACGCCCGCAGGGCCTGAGCCAGCTCGTCAAACGCGGTCACGAGGAGTCCCATGTCAGCCTCGGTGTGTGCCAGCGACACCAGCCACTGCTCATCCAGCCCAGGTGGCGTTAGAATGCCGCGATTGACGCCCCAGAGCCAGCTCAATTCGGCCGCCTCAAAGTCGGTGCGCTTGTAGTCGCGGTAGTTCCGTACCGGCGTCGGGGACCAGATTGCGGCGCCCTTCACACCGAAGCCGACCGTGTGGGCCGGTAGTTCGTAGCGGACGATCAGCTCATCGATCGCACTCAGGGCGGCGTCGTTGATCTCCTCCGCAGCGTCCAGTGCCGCTTCCGTGCAGACCTCGTCCACTGCCGCAGCGGCCGCCATCACCAACGGGTTGCCGTTGTAGGTACCGAAATGCCACATCCGACCATCAGTGATGGTGTCCATCACCTCCTGCCGACCACCGAAAGCGGCCAACGGCAGGCCGCCGCCGATGCTCTTGGCCAAGGCGATCAGGTCCGGGGTCACACCGAGCCGCCGGGAGGCACCCGCGTAGCCGGCCGTGAGCCCGGTCTTCACCTCGTCGAAGACCAGCAGCACGCCATACCTGTCGCAGGCCTCCCGCACCGCGGCCAGGTAGCCCTCGTCCGGCAGCACGATCGATAGATTCTCCAGCACCGGCTCCATCACAATCGCGGCGATCTCGTCGGAGTGTGCGGCGAGCACCTGCTCAAGGCGTGCCAGGTTGTTGTACGGCACCACGTGCACGATGCCCGCCTCGACCTCGAACGGGACGACTGGCGTGGGCGCGTCCTCCGGTCCCGCCTCGGCGACATCCGGTTTGACGGACACGGACAGTGC
>JAUPKM010000540.1 GCA_030837445.1 Actinomycetota bacterium | reverse complement strand
CAGCAGGGCGGCGCCGCAATTCATTGTCAATCGTGCCCACCTGCCAGATCTGACACCAGCAGACACGATCGATGGTCTCTGCGGGTGTCCAAGGCGGTTGTGCCGAGCGCTGTAGGCGGTCGCCGTCGGTCAGCCCTTGGCTAGCGCGACGAGATCGGCGTGACGGAAGATCCGGCCACCTACGGCCCAGGTGCCGTCGGTCTGTTCGTTGATGAGAACCCAGACGCGCAGTGCGTGTTCTGGGCCGAGCCCAGCGGCGGTGAGGACGAGACTGGTGACATCTTTTGCCAGTCCGGCTTTGCGGTCGTCGTTGAGCGCGAACTGTGGAACGGTCACATCGACGCGGAACCGGGGCTCGGTGTCGGCGGCGGTTACCTGCGCACCTGCGGGCAGTTCGTGCAGGTAGGACCAGCCGAGAGCTTTGAAGAATTCGTTGTCGGGGGCGCCTTCCCACTTGAGTAGGCTGCGGGCGAGATCCTGCTGGATGGTCGCACGGCCTTCGTCGGTGAGTGCGCCGGCGGGGGCGGTCAACTGGATCTGCGGCATTATTGTTCTCTCCTTTGTTGGGGTTGGTCTTAATTGAGGTTGAGTGGGAGTCGGTGCAGGACGACCTTGGTGGCGCGTTCCTGGTAGGCGGCGGGGGCGTCATCCCAGTCGGCGAGCAGAGTGGTGACGCGTTCCGCTTCGAAACCTGTTTGGGCGATGAAGGCGAGTAGTTCGGGGAGCGCTGGTCGTACGTGGGAGACGCCGACCTGCAGGGTGGCCGAAGTGGCGTACATGTCCATCACGGGCAGCTTTGTGTTGGCGCGGACGTAGTACCCGGTGCCGACACACGCCCCGCCGGGGGCCAGAGCGCGAAGCCCTTCGCGAAGGCCCCTGGGATTGGACGCTGCCTCGACGACGATGTCGTATCCGGACCGTCCGGCCGCGGAGCCGCGTTTGGTTACCGCGTGGACGCGGGCGCCAAGGTCGGCGGCGATGGTGAGGCGGTCTTGATCGGTGTCGGTGTATTCGACTTCGGCCCCGTGCACGGCCGCGAGACCAGCGGCGTACAGCCCGATGCTTTTGCCGCCGCCACCGAGCACGAGTATCCGAGCGCCGGGCCGCTCTCTCAGCGCTGGCACGACGGTGCGCCATGCATCGGCGAGGTTGTCACTTGCGGCGGCAACTCTTAACGGGTCGACACCGGCTGGCACTTTGACGAGCATGTGGTCGGCGTTCGGGATACGGAGCGTGTCAGTGACCATGCCACCCCACGGGCCGCATTGGGGACCAAACCCGAACGCGGCCAGCGTCTTACCCGGACTTACCTCACACATGGTGGAGCACTTCGCGGTCAAGCCCCGCTGACACTGCGGGCAAACGCCGCACGACAGGGCCCAGGGCACGACCACAATGTCGCCCACCGCAAGATTGGTGATGTCGCTTCCCGTGGCGGTGACTTGGGCGATGCACTCGTGCCCAATCCCGAACGGGCCCTTGAACGGTCGAGGGCCGACGATGTGACCGATGACCGGGGCGAGAAGGCCGAGTTTCAGCCCGGCCTGCATAGGCCAGGACACCGGCCGGTGCAGTGGCAGGGTGTCACCGTCGCACCGGCTCGCGACGAACGGGCGCACCAGGGCGTCCGTGCTCGCCTGCAGGGTCGGCGCAGGTCGGTCGAGCCATCGCAGATGGCCGGTGCGTACGAAGGTCAGCTCACGCATCTGGCAGGGTGAAAATCGGTTTGTGGCCGGGGTTTTCGCCGCAGAGCACTTCTGGGATCTGCTCCCAGTCGTAGATGCCGCTGGTGACCAGTTCGGGCTTGATCTTTCCGCTGGCGACCGCGTCGATGATGGGGCCCATGCACGGTCGGGCTTGGCCCTTGCCGTTGTGGAAGTTCACGCCGCGCTGGTAGAGCGAGAGCATCGGGACTTTGACGTCGGCGAAGTAGATGCCGACCGAGTTGACCCACCCTTCGGGGCGCACCGACACCAGCACCTTGCGCAGCTTCTCGGGGTCGCAGGTGGCATCGACGGCGATGTCGTAGTGGTTCTCGCTCGGCCCGTTGATATCGCGCACTTCGGCGCCGACCGACTCGGCCACGGCCATCCGGACCGGGTCGTCGTCGTAGAACACGACGCGTCCGCCCGCGAGTGCGGCTGCGACCTGGGCGACGTAGAGGCCGATGGAGCCGGTGCCACCGAACACGGCGATCTCGGGTTCGGTGAACCCTTCCTTTTGACATGTTGCGATGGTGGTTTCCCAGCCAAGGGCGAGATTGTCCGACAGCGAGGCAAGGTGGATGGGGTCGACCGTGGCGGGAAGGGTGAGGCAGTTGTACGAGGCGTACGGGACGCGGATCAGTTCGGAGAAGGTCGAACCCCATTCACCGCGGATCGGGAGGCCGTACTGGGAGCCTGAGTGATTCTTGCAGTTCGCCGGGAGCCCGGCTTTGCACCGCTCGCAGGTGCCGCAGGCGATGTGCCACGCCACCGACACGACATCGCCGACCTGGAGGGCGCACTCAGCGCCGACTTCGACGACACGGGCAACGCACTCGTGGCCGATCCGGAACGGGCTCATCATCGACAGGGGCACCTTCTCCTGGATCGTCCACTGATCCAGATCGCACGTCGTGGCCGCGACGGGACGCACCAGAGCGTCAGTCGGGTCGACGATGGTGGGTGCGTCGACTTCGTCGAACCGCAATTCGCGGGGGCCAACAAAAGTCACGGTACGCATGCGGAATGCTCCTAGTGTCGGGGACGATCTTGCGTTCAGTGTTCGTCGAACGGGACCTACTCTTTTGGCCTTAGGCGACAAAGCCTTGTCTTTACGCGACAATCTCTGATGTGACGGTTGTTCGTTCCGCGACGCTGCGAGGCTTCCGCGAGGTCGTGACAGGTCTGGGTGGTGACCCGGTGGACCTGGTGTTGCGGTTCGGTTTACCCCCCGAATGCCTAGGTCAGGACGACGTCCTCATCGATGCGCCCGCGACGACTGCGATGTTGGAAGACGCGGCCGCGGTGCTGAATTGCCCAGACCTCGGGCTGCGGCTGGCGGCCGCCCAGTCGCTGTCGGTGCTTGGACCGTTAGCGGTGGCGGTCACGAACTCGCCCACCATCGGCGACGCGATCGACTGTTTAACCCGCTACATCTCGGTGCACAGCCGCATGGTCACCCTGACAACCGAACCCGACCCACTTGGTAAACAGGCAACAATTGCACTGGTATACCGGCCTGCCGGCCGCTCGGGCCCCGTGCAGGCCGGCGATCTTGGTGTTGGATCTGCGCACCGGGTGATCAGTTACCTCAATCGCGGCCCGTATACGTTGCGCAGCGTCGAACTCCCGTATGCGCCCGCGGCCCCGCTGGCGGTGCACCGCGAGTTTTTCGGCGCTCCGGTGCATTCCGGTCGAGTGCAGGGCGGCGTGATGCTGAGGCTGGCCCATGATGTGCTCGCGACACCGCTGCGCGGGGTGGATGACACCATTCACCAGCTGGCCCTGGCCTACCTCGCGCGCCGCAGCGCCACCCAGGGCCACGACGTCATTTCCCGGGTACGCACCGCCGTCCAGGAATCACTGGGCACCGGCACGACCGACTTGGACGCAGTCGCCCGGCTCCTGATGCTGCATGCGCGCACGCTCCAACGACAACTCGCGGCCGCGGAAACCTCGTTTGAACAGATCGTCGACGACGAACGCCGCAACAAATCGCTGCGGCTGTTGGTCGGCACAGAACTGCCGATCGGGCAGATCGCCGCGATGATCGGGATGAACGAGCAGGCGTCATTCACACGCGCCGCACGCCGCTGGTGGCAGGCCACCCCCACGCAGATGCGGCAGCGCCGCCGTTGACCGATTGTCGCCAAATGGCAATTGAATGTCGCATAGAGACAAACCTGTGCTCGCCGGGCGCGCGAAGGTTGACCCATGACCATTCGCGACACCGTGCCTGGGCCGGCACCGCTTCCAGCTCACGTGGACGTCCTCGTTGTCGGCGCCGGGCTGTCCGGCATCGGCGCTGCCTACCGGCTGCAAACCGAATGTCCCGACAGGTCGTACATCATCCTCGAAGCCCGCGACACCCTCGGCGGCACCTGGGATTTATTCCGCTACCCAGGGATTCGCTCGGACTCGGACATGTTCACCCTCGGATATCCGTTCAAGCCATGGAAGGACGCCAAGGCCATCGCCGACGGCGCATCCATTCTGAGCTACATCCGGGAGACCGCCGAGGAATTCGGCATCGACAAGCACATCCGCTACGGCGCGAAAGTCATCTCGATTGACTGGTCCAGCCGAAACCGACTTTGGAACATCACCATCGACCGGGGCGGTCAGACAAACTCGATGACGGCTGCGTTCGTGTACGCGTGTGCCGGCTACTACAACTACGACGCGGGATACGCGCCAGAGTTCCCGGGCCAGAAGAACTTTCGGGGTCAGATCGTGCACCCTCAGTTTTGGCCCGATGACCTCGATTACGAGGGGAGGAATGTCGTTGTCATCGGGTCCGGGGCCACCGCAGTGACACTGGTTCCGGCGATGGCATCGCAGACAACGCACGTGACGATGCTGCAGCGCACTCCCACCTGGATCAGTGCTGTGCCGAGTCGAGACAAGAAAGCCGACTGGCTGCGCGGGCATCTTCCGGAGCGGCTCGCGCACCGAGTGGCGCGGGCAAAGAACGTGGCGTTCAACATCGGGTTCCACCAGTACTGCGAACGGTTTCCGAAGCGGGCTCGCACCCTGCTGCAGTCCCACACCACCCGGATCCTGGGCCCTGAAGCCGTTAGGGAGCACTTCACTCCGACCTACCGCCCGTGGGAACAGCGTTTATGCGCAGCTCCCGGCGCGGACATCTTCAAAGCGATGAAAGCTGGCCACGCAAACGTCATCACCGACACCATCGACGAGTTGGTGCCCGACGGCGTCCGCCTCACCTCCGGCCGGGTTCTGCAGGCCGACATCATTGTGTCTGCGACCGGGCTGCAGCTGTCCACCTTCGGCGGCGTCCAGCCGCAGATAGACGGACAGACCGTCGACTTCGCAGAAGAGTTCGTATGGAAGGGCGCCATGGTTTCTGGGCTGCCGAACTTCGCGTTCTGCATCGGATACACCCGACTGTCTTGGACACTGCGCGCCGACCTCTCGTCGCGCTTGGTGTGCAAGGTGCTGAATTGGATGAAAGCCAAGAACCTCGACGCCGTTGCCCCCGTCGCCGATCATTCGATGGAGGCGTTGCCGCTGTTCGAACTCACCTCCGGATACGTGCAGCGGTCGGTCGGAGCATTCCCGAAACAGTCCACGAGCGCGCCGTGGAAGATGGAACAGAACTACATCCTGGACGCCGCTGCCACGCTGCGTAATGACTTCGCCCGCACCCTAAAACCCGTCGCGAGGACAGACCGCAATGCTGCTTGACCCGGTCCTGCGGCCTTGCTCCACCGGATCGCGGCGGCACTCTCGAAGTCCTTGCGGGCGGCGGCCTTGCGTTCATCGCTCAACGCTGGCATACCTTGTGGCCAAATGCGTTTGAGTGGCAGTATCGCGAGGAACGGCCCTTCGATGTCGACCAGTTCGAGCCAGGCTCAGCGAGGCGGTGGACCCATCGGCGGGACTGCGCGGGAGGCCCTGCGCCTGGACGTTGGCTACGGCCCACGTCGAACCGCGGACCTCGACAACCTGACCAGGCGCGGGAAGAGGCGGCAACTTGCCCCGCCCAGGATGCTTGTCAACGAGCACGGCAGTCTCAACCCCAGTCACGGCGGTAAACATATCGCCACGTGCCGACATTGGGTTGGAACTACCCGATCGCGTGCATCGTCGTGGCAGCCGCTGAATGCTGTCCTCGTCGATGGCCACGAGGACTATACGTGCGGTTGTCCAACCCGGCGGTGGGGTCGAAAGCCGAACACCGCACGGCACAGCTCAACAAATCTGCTGACAAAGCGGCGGCCAATGCCGTTGTCTCAATTCATTTGTCACCGAAGTCGACAACGCGAACCCGAATCAGCGGGTGACGAGTCTCAACTATCTGGCATTAGTCTCAGATAGCTTGACACCCGACAACCACGCTGTCCTGTCTCGAAATACCTGGCGGTTTTCGCAAGAAACCTGGCGATCAACGGAGTCTGGCCGGTTTCTCACTAGAACTGGCGGTTAGTGTCGGGCCCCATCAGTACCGTCTGT
>JAUPKM010000539.1 GCA_030837445.1 Actinomycetota bacterium | reverse complement strand
CCTATTCGACACCGCGACTGGCGAGTTGCGGCCCACCGCGCCCGGCCCGACGGCCCGCATTTACGTCTGCGGCATCACGCCCTACGACTCCACGCATCTGGGACATGCCGCCACCTACATCGCCTTCGACTTGGTCCAGCGTTGCTGGCTCGACGCGGGTCACCAGGTCGACTACGTCCAGAACATCACCGACGTGGACGATCCGCTGCTGGAGCGAGCCGCAGCCACCGGCGAGGACTGGCGTTCATTGGCGGATCGCGAGATTGCTCGGTTCGTCGACGATATGACCGAGCTTCGGTTGCTGGCGCCGCGCAGGTGGGCCGGGGTAGCCGAATCCATCCCAGCGGTGTTGACCCGGATCGAGCAGTTGCGCGAACTGGGGGCGGTGTACGAACTCGACGGGGACATGTACTTCGATATCCGATCCGACCCGCGGTTCGGTTCGGTGGCCAATCTCAGCGAGGCCGAGATGCTGGTGCTGGCGGCCGAGCGTGGCGGCGATCCCGACCGGGTCGGCAAGCGAAACCAGTTGGATTGCCCAGTCTGGCTGGCCGCGAAACCAGGTGAACCGTGTTGGCCAAGCTTGTTCGGACCGGGTCGACCGGGTTGGCATGTGGAATGCGTGGCCATCGCGTTAGACGAGCTGGGTATGGGTTTTGACGTGCAGGGCGGCGGCAGTGATCTGGTCTTCCCGCACCATGAGATCGGCGCCTCCCAAGGTCAGGTGATCACCGGCGAGTGGCCATTTGCGCGGCACTACGTTCACGCCGGGATGGTCGGCTATCAGGGCGCCAAGATGAGCAAGTCGCTGGGGAATCTGGTGTTCGTGTCGGATCTGCGCCGGGCGCACGATCCGATGGCGGTGCGGCTCGCGCTGCTGGGCCACCACTACCGCGAGGACTGGGAGTGGCACGATTCCGACCTCGTTGCCGCGACCAGCAGGCTTCAATCCTGGCGGGCGGCAGTGTCGTGGCCGACCGGGGTGGCTGCTGACCGTGTCCTGTCGGAAGTGCGGGCTCGGATGGCCGACGACTTGGACGCGCCGGGCGCGCTGCGGGCCGTCGACAGGTGGGCGGAGGAGCAGCGGCTCCGGGGTGGGTCCGATCCGGCCGCCCCTGGCGTGGTCAGCCGAACCGTCGACGCACTCCTCGGAGTCGCCCTGTAGCCGGTCTCGCGCGTATCCCAGCGGGTACGGAGGAGTCCGGTCAACCGGCGCGTCCGGCGAGCCGTCAGAGTTTGACCAGCGAGGTCCACTCGACGGCCCGGTCCGGCGGCACCCGCAGGAAGGTGGAGGGCCCGGTGCTGTTGCGGAGCATGAACGCGAACAGGTGCTTACTCCACCGCCACATGCCGGGCGACGACGTCGCCAGGGCACGCGCCGAAT
Organism: Actinomycetota bacterium; assembly: GCA_030837445.1. GTDB lineage: Bacteria > Actinomycetota > Actinomycetes > S36-B12 > UBA10799 > JACJWR01. Next base: position 2,121 of record JAUPKM010000539.1, on the reverse strand, counting down.
GCACGACTACCACCGCGCCGTCCAGGGGCACGTCCAAGCCGGCCGCGACCGCCAGACGCATGGCACCGACCACGTCCGGCGCCTCCATGAATCCGTAGGTCGCCACCACCCGGGTCAGATGTGGATCCAGCTGCACCAAGCTGACCTTCTCGTCATCGGGTACATACGGATGTGTGTCGCTGAGAATGGCCAAGTGGACGCTGTTCTGCTCCAAGCTGCCACCCATCTGCAGGTACTCGGTCAGCGAGAGTGGTAACCGGGCGTTGAAGGACACGTAGATGCTGGTCCCGGGCTGGATCGGTACGTCGTGGCCGGCCATGAACGTGGTGAATTGATCGTCGTCCATCACCCGGTCGAGCGTCACGTCTGCGAGTCGGCGCCGTCCCCGTGACCAGGTCATCAGAAGCGTGAACACGATCGCGGCGGACGCCAGCGGGAACCAGCCACCGTGGTCGAACTTGGTGAGGTTCGCGATGAAGAACGACAGGTCCAAGAAAAGGAAGAACCCCGCAATCGGGACCACCCGCCACAGCGGTTGCCGCCACTGAAGGCGTGCGACCACCGTGATCAGCACGGTGGTGATCACAAACGTGCCGGTCACCGCGATGCCATAGGCCGACGCCAGATTGTCCGAGTTCTGGAAGCCGACCACCAGCCCAACCACCACGATGCACAGGGCCCAATTGACCATCGGGACATAGATCTGGCCGCGTTCGGAGGCAGAGGTATGCCGCACGGTCATCCTGGGCAGGTAGCGCAACTGGATGGCCGCCTCGGTCATCGAGAACGCGCCAGAGATGACTGCCTGCGAGGCGATGACGGTCGCAAGCGTGGCGAGGATGATCATCGGCCACAGCAATGCGTGCGGGACCAACAGATAGAACGGGTTGTCGGCGGCGGTCGGATCCCGCACCACCAGAGCCGCCTGACCGAAGTAGTTCAGGTACAGCGCCGGGGTGGCCACCGCGAACCAGGAGAGCCGGATCGGGCCGCGACCGAAGTGACCCATGTCGGCGTATAGCGCCTCGGCACCGGTGACGCACAGCACCACTGATCCGAGTGAGAGGAAGGCGACCAACGGCTCGGCCAGGATCAGCGAGAACGCATGGGTCGGCGAAATTGCCGTCAGGATCTCGGGGGTCTGGGCGATGCTCAGTGCCCCGAGTACGGCGATGGTCGCGAACCACACCAGCATCACCGGGCCGAAAGCCGAACCAACTCTGCCGGTGCCGATCCGCTGGCACGCGAACAGCACCACCAGCACACCGACCGACAGTGGCACCACGAGCTCGGTCATGTTGGGCGCGACGATCTCGATGCCTTCCACCGCGCTCATCACCGAGACGGCGGGGGTCACCATTCCATCGCCGTAGAACAGTGCCGCGCCGAATACTCCCAGCGCCATCAGCACCGCGGTGGAGCGTCTCGTGAGCGCCGGTATCCGCTGGATCAGGGCCGTGAGGGCCATAATCCCACCTTCGCCGTCATTGTCAGCGCGCATCACAATCAGCACATACTTGACGGTCACGATCAGGGTCAGCGTCCAGAACACCAACGACACGGCTCCGAAGACGCGGGGTTCCTGCACCCCGATGTCGTGCGCACCCGAGAAGATCTGCTGGAAGGCGTAGAGCGGACTGGTGCCGATGTCGCCGAAGACGATGCCGAGCGCTCCTAGGGCGAGCCGCTTGAACCCGCTCGGAACAGCACCGCGAGGACGCGCAGCGATCGAGGAAGAGGGGGTCACGGTTACCGCCGACGTTCCCGTTGACGGTGGGATCCACCGTCAACGGGAACCATCGAACAACAGCTAGGACTTCTTCTCGTCATGCCCGCCAAACTCCTTGCGCTGGGCGGACTGGATCTTGTCCGCGAAGAGCGCATTGCCCTGGGAGGCGAACCGCGAGTACAGGGCCGAGGTCAGCACCGGCGTGGGCACACCCTCTTCGATCGCGGCGATCGACGTCCACCGACCCTCGCCGGAATCCGAAACCCGGCCCCCGAACTCGGACAGGTCTGGGTTGGCCAGCAGGGCGCTGGCCGTCAGGTCCAGCAACCAAGATCCGACCACCGAGCCGCGCCGCCATACTTCGGTGACGTCGGGGAGGTTCAGCGAGTACT
>JAUPKM010000538.1 GCA_030837445.1 Actinomycetota bacterium | reverse complement strand
GCCGAGCCATCCTCAGGGTGATGTTGGCCTGGCGCTGATCTGAGGCCACGACGAGGACCTCGGCGGACGGCGGGCCGGCGAACAGTTCAGCGACCGCCAGCATCGCCGCCAGGGCCGTTTTTCCGTTGGCCCGAGGCAGCGACACCAGCCCGGTCCGCACACCCGGCCCGAACACGGTTCCGACGATGTCGGTCTGAAAGTCCCGCAGCCGCACCGGCTCCCCGGCACCGACACCCTTCGGGACAACGAGGTAGTCGGCGATGAACGTCAGCCGCCGTTCCGCTCGGCCCTCGGGCAGCCCGGAGAAGTCCAGCGGATCGACCGTGACCTGCCCTTTTGGTCCAGCTTTCATCTGGCTTCCGATGTGAGACGCAAACTTTGCCTGGGGCCGGGGTGTGCTGGGGGGCCGCCAGGGGCATTCCCCCTGGTCGCCAGCGGCCCTCGTGCGGCTCCGCGGGCGCGGTTGCAGGGTGCACAGACCACCTCGACGTCGGCGAGGCGCAGCGGCTTGCCTGCGGCCTTCCTGGCCCATGCCTGCGGTAGGTGGTCGGCCTGGAGGTCCTCGGTGGCACCGCAGTCCAGGCAGAATGGTTGGAGTCGGCGGGCTCGCTTTGAGAGCCGTTGCCACGCGGCGTCGTATCCCCGTTGTGCTGCTGGTGCTTTCGGGTCGAGGGTGTGGTCGGTGCAGCGGGGTCCGGCGCAGGGTTCGCCACACGTGAGGCAGGGTCGGAGGGTCATCGCCGCCCTCCCTGCACGTGATGCACGACCTTCAGGACACGTTCGAGCTGCCACATCGCTTCGCCGATTCGGCAGCATGTGTAGGCGCAGAGAGTGGTTACCGCGGCGACTAGTTCGTTGGTGGTGACACCGAGGCGTTGCGCCTGGAGCTCCAGTCCGCGGGCTGCGTCGTCGATGTCGCTCTTGTTCTCGGTGGCGTAGTCCATTGCGGTCTGCGTGACTTCGGCGTCACTGGCAGGACCGTCATAGCCGTGTGCGTCGAGTTCCTTGCAGTAGAGGCGCATGATGTCCGCGTTGCTCAGCGTTGTCACAGTTCCCCCTCGGCTTCCATGCCGGCGAGCTTGGCGATTCCGGTGTTGAGGATCTCCGCCCCGATTTGGGTTGAGAGGACTGGCATGACGGTGGTGTAGACGGTGATCGCGGTGAGGATCAGGGGGGTGACGTTGTCGTCGGAGCCCTCGGCGAGGATGGCGTCCATCTCGGCGTTGTCCTTGTTGCCGTGGGCGGTGATGAGTCGGGCGGCTCGTCTCCAGGTGTCGGGGTATTCGCCGAACTCGGGGGTGGCGTAGGCGCCGAGCCACTCATCGAAGCCCTGGAGGCCGATGTTGGTGAGGAGCTGCTGGGCGACGGCGTCGAGCGTCTCGAGTAGGGCGACGATCAGGTGGGTCACACGGCCGGCGTCGAGTGCTTCGTCGAGGATGACGTTGACGCCGTCCCGGTTGCGGTCGGTGTGGTGCTTGAGTAGGGCTCCGGCTCGGCGGAAGTCGCCGGCATTGTTGATCATGGTTGCCTTTCGGTGGGTCCAAATCTCGGGGTCTACGAAGATCACGCGGCGGCTCATGCGCTTTCCTGACGTTTGCTGGCGCAGGCGAGGTGGGTGTCTCCCTGCCCTGCGAGAACTGCCTTGCCGCAGAGCAGGCAGCGGGGTACTTCTTTGCCGCGGAACTTGACTGTGCGCTTTGCGGCTAGTTCCTGGATGCGTGCGGACTTCGGTGTCGGCCTGGCCGGGGTTGTCAATCCGGTGTTGGTTGCGGGTTGTGACTGACCAAGGGAGCGCTCACCCGCACCCTGCTCCCTTGGTCCGTTTCCCGCTTCGCGCACCCCTTCTGAAGTGCAAGGGAGCAAGGGAGCGCTCTCCTGGGAGTGGGGGGTGCTCCCTTGGTCCGGTGCTCCCTTGGTTCCGAGCTTCCAGAACCACGGGCCGTCTCCGGATTCCCGGACCGCCAGGATGCCGAGACGCTTCTTGGCGCGCTTTGCTTGATCCTTCGAGTAGCCGGCGGCGTCGGCGGCGGAGTAGACTTCGTTGGCTTTGACGGGTTCGTTTGCCAGGAGGTCGGTCAGCCATTCGGCGATGTCGTCGTGTTCGCCGTTGTCGGCGGCACGGTTGATGACGTCGCCGACTGAGATGTCCGACGAGCCGAGCTCGACGACGCGGGCGACTTCGGCGTCTCCGTCGTCGGTGGGGATGGTGACGCTCTCCAGCCGGAAGGCGAACGACGCCTCACCCTTCGGCGCGTAGTTGCCTTTATCCTGGCTGACGATCACCCGGTCGCCGTCCTCGGCGAACAGGAACACCGACCGGACAGCATCACGGAATGCGTGAGATCCGGACATCTTGTCCGATGGGTTGCCTCCTCCCTTGCCGAAGTGCCGGACGAACATCGTCACCGCCCCGGTTGTCTCGGCCACCCGGGCCAGTGCGTCGACGGCGGCGCGGACGTCGGACTCCCGGTGTAGGTCGCCGCTCATCGTCGAGGCGATGGGGTCGATGAGCACCAGGGCGGCGCCGGTGGCGGTGATCGCGTCGGAGATCGCACCGCTGTCGAGGGGGAGCTTGGGGGCAACCTCGAAGTTGTCGCCGTCGATCTGAGAGGCGATGGCGAGCCGGCCGACGAGCCCGAGGTCGGCCCCGGCGGCGATGAGCCTGGGAACCAGCACGGTCTCCCACGAGTCCTCGCCGGACCAGATCAGGGAGGCGCGGGGATCGCCGTGGTAGCGGCCGGGGAGCTGGCCGCGGGACAGGCGGGCGATCATGTGGACGGCGTAGGTAGTCTTGCCGGTTCCGCCGCGGCCGGCGAGCGCTGATGGGGTGCCTACGGGGATCTTGTTGTCCCACAGCCAGACTTGCTTACGGGGTCGGATGGTCGATGCCCATTCGATGCTGGCTTGGCGCCCCCGAGGGGGCCGCTGGTCGGCGGCCCCCTCGGTGGTGTCGATGGTCAAGATGCTGTCCTCCAGTTCTCGGTGATCTCGGCGACGAGCCGGCGGTCCTCCGCGCTTTCGCGCCAGAGGGCCTGGAGTTCGTCGGTGCAGGGTGCGGGCAGCAGGCCGGCGGCGATCAGATGCTTTGCCGCTCTGCGGTATCCACGTGTGTAGGCGTCCATCAGGCGACCTCCCGTGGGATGTAGATGCCTTGCCGCTGGATTGCGTTTCGGGCGATCTTCGGCCAGTCGGCGGCAGCGGCGATATCGCGGGACGCCTCGGCGAGTTGCGCCTGGCAGGTGTCTACCCTCAAGGCCCAGTGTTGAGCGGCGTCGAAGATCGCGGCCAACTTGGCCGGGTCATCGGTGGGCAGGTGCTGCCACAGCAGGGAGCCGACCATCGGCCAGCTCCCTACCTCATCCAGCGTTGGCTCGACATACAGGTGGACGCTCCACCAGTCGACGGTCCGGGACTGCATCACGGGGCCAGCTTCTTTTCGAGTAGTCCCGCGGAGATGTTCAGACCGATATCGGAGCCGAAGACCTTGCTACCCACCGACTTGACCAACTCCACGTCATCGGGGACGTGGCCGCAGTACTCCTCCATCAGCTCGATGTCCAGCAAGGCTCCCTTGAGGATCTTCTGCGCAGCGCGGATCTTCTCAACAGCCCTAAGTCGGTACATCTCTCGGGCGGCGTCGGGGATCACTTGTCGCCTCCCGTCTTCTTGGCTGCGAAGGCTGCCTGCAACAAGGCCAGGATTGCGCGGAGGTCGGCGCCGGTGAGGCTGGCGGGGTCGACGTCGGCGATGGCCGAGCGGAGCCGTTCAATATGCTTGTTCGGGTCGGCGGGCAATGCGTCGAACAGCGGCCCGAGCTCGGCGTCGGGGATGCCACCGATGGTCAGCGGGCCAGTCGGGTCGACCGGGTACGGGTTCTCTTGATGTGACATGATGTTCTTCTCCTGATCTCTGGTGAGTGATGGGTAGCGGCGGTCCCCGCCGGCTGTTGGCGCAGCCGGGTTCACGGGGGCCGTTGTCGTTGAATCGTTAGGCGGCATCAGGACCGCCGAACTGCTGGT
>JAUPKM010000537.1 GCA_030837445.1 Actinomycetota bacterium | reverse complement strand
TGCAACTGAGTCTAGGCAGGTGTTGGCCGCGCGTCGGCGGAGGCGACCCGCTGAGCCCCGGCACTGGCGTACAGGCAGACAGCCGCCGCGGTCGACAGGTTCAGGCTCTCGGCGGCGCCGTAGATCGGCACCGCCGCCACCAGATCCGCGACCTCGATCAGTTCACTCGGCAACCCCCAGGCCTCGTTTCCGAACAGCCAGGCAGAAGGCGCGGCCAGCCGGGTGACCACTTCCGGGTCGGCCAGCGATCGGCCACTGGCACCGTCCGCGGCGATGACCTGAATCGACAGTGCCCGCAACCCGAGGAGCACCTCATCGAAGGTGGCCGCAGCCACCACTGGCAAATGGAAGATCGAGCCGGCGGACGCGCGGACGCACTTGGGGTTGTACGGATCGACGCTGGCGGTGGTCAGCACGACCGCATCGGCACCTGCTGCGTCCGCAACCCGGATGACGGTGCCGGCATTGCCCGGATCGCGGACCTGCGCCAGGACAGCGATCAGTCTCGGCCGGGTCGCGAAGACCTGCTCGAGCGTCGTCGACGGCATCGCACAGACCGCGACGACACCCTGCGGTGTGACTGTTCCGGCCAGTTCGGACATGACCGCACCCGAGGCGGTGTGCCAAGGAACACCGGCAGCAGCCGCCGCCGCCGGAAGCTCCGGATGGCGACGGGACGCATCCCCGGTAGCCAGCACCTCAATCACTGCTCCGGGTGCCGCCAACGCCTCCCGCACGGCCTGCGGACCCTCCGCCAGAAACCTGTGGTCAGCTTCCCGGAAGGCGCGCTTGTGCAGCCGCCGAGCGCGACCGACTGGAGCGGACCGTGCTGATGTGATCTCCATCCGGGTCACCGACTCCCGCTCCGGGGTGTCCGGCGCGGGTGAGTGGCTAGCCTCGATCGGACGACTCAGGCAGCGTCGTCAGCGGGGATGGCGGCTCGGGCGACCTCGACCAGCGCCGCGAACGCGCCCGGATCGTTGACTGCCAATTCCGCCAACATCCTCCGGTCGACCTCGACCTCGGCCAGCCGTAGGCCCTGGATGAAGCGGTTGTAGGTCATGCCGTTGGCGCGAGCTGCGGCATTGATCCGCTGGATCCACAGCCGCCGGAAATTGCCCTTGCGATCGCGACGGTCGCCGTAGGCGTAGACCATCGAATGGGTGACCTGCTCCTTGGCCTTGCGGTACAGCCGCGAGCGTTGGCCGCGGTAGCCGCTGGCCCGTTCGAGGACCTCACGACGCTTCTTGTGCGCATTCACAGCGCGCTTGACGCGAGCCACGGGGATCTCCTTGTTGGTTCATGGGCGCAGGTAGCGCCCGGGTTGTCGTGTGGTGATGGCGCAGGAGGCGCCGGGGTGTTGGTGGCGGGGGTGTCGGTCAGCGCATGCCGAGCAGGCGCTTGACCTTCTTCGCGTCACCCTTGGGCAGTTCCTTGTCCGCCATCAGCCGACGCATCCGCCGGGACGACTTGCTTTCCAGCAGGTGGCGGCGATGGGTCTGCTCATGCGTGATCTTGCCGGAGCCGGTTACCTTGAAACGCTTCTTGGCTCCGCTGTGAGTCTTGATCTTGGGCACTTCTACTCCTCGATGTTCTGGTCGCCCGGTCGGGCGTCCACCTTGCGCCTGGTCGGCGCGATCACCATGATCATGTTCCGGCCATCCTGCTTCGGCGCCGACTCGACGACCCCCAGGTCCCCGATGTCCTCGGCCAATCTGGCCAACAGCCGGAACCCGAGTTCAGGCCTGGACTGCTCCCGACCGCGGAACATGATGGTCACTTTGACCTTGTCCCCGGCTTTCAGGAAGCGCTCGATGTGGCCCTTCTTCGTGCCGTAGTCATGCGGGTCGATCTTCGGGCGGAGTTTCATCTCCTTGATGACCGTGTGTGCCTGGTTCTTGCGCGATTCGCGCGCCTTGAGCGCCGCCTCGTACTTGAACTTGCCGTAGTCCATGAGCTTGCAGACCGGGGGTTTGGCCATCGGCGCCACCTCGACGAGGTCGAGGTCGGACTCCTCCGCCAACCGCAGGGCGTCGTCAATCCTGACGATGCCGACTTGCTCCCCGGCCGGGCCCACGAGTCTTACCTCGGGAACACGGATCCGCTCGTTGATCCTTGGTTCGACGCTGATGAACGCCTCCTATTGAGCTTCTTCTGGTGGACCCGCGCGCACCGGCGTTGCCGACACATGCGAAGCCCCCCGCTGCACATGCAGGCGGAGGGCCACGGGCGGTAAGCCCGAGAGTCTCGTGAACCTGACACGATCTGAGATCGAACAGGTGGGAGTTTCCTCCACTTGCATGGGCCGTCACGGGAGCGACGACCATCTGCGATCCTAGCACCCATGACCTCCGAGGACGCTTCGCCCACCGATCCCCCGCCCGGCCTCGGCAGCCGGGTCGCCGCTGGCTCGCAGGCCACCGAGCAGGCACGGCGCGACATCTCTGAGGTTCCTGCGGTCGAGGTCATCACCACTGCCTGCATCCATCTCGCCTCGGCGGCAGCCGTCAAGTGCGGCCTGGGTGCCGGGGATGACGCGACGGTGGCAGCCGAGCTGGATCTGGACGAGGCTCGCAAACTCATCACCGCCTTGGCGGGGCTCGTGACGGCGTCGGCCCCGGACCTGGGTACCTTTCACGCCGGCCCCTTGCGCGATGCCCTGAAGGCACTGCAACTCGCCTTCCGGGAGGCCTCCGACTATCCGGACCCGCCCGGTCAAGGTCCCGGCGAACGCTTCACCGGCCCGGTGGTGTGACGTCGGCTGCTCGCGACGTCCTGACCGGTCTTTGGGTCGCTCCATCCTCAGGTGCGGACAAGGATCAACCGACGCAGCGGCGCGGGCAGCGGGTCGGTGCTGTCGCCGAACGTGTCGGCAAACATTTGACCTCGGCTCAGGAATGCCGCCAGGCACAGCTCGTGGTAGTCCGAGCTAACGACCAGCGTCCCAGTTGCCTGACCAACCCGGAACCGTTTCAGGCCCGCGGCCAGCCCCGTAAAGGTCCAAATCGGAAGGGGTGATGCCAGCGACGTATCCGCAGACACCTCGACCCGCCGGTAGTTGCGTTCCCGCGCATCGAGGGCTGCCAGCGCAGCCGCGGTGACGGGCAGGAACACTCCGTTGACCCTCGCACCTGGGCACGCATACACGTTCAACCACGCCACGAAGATGGCTGGGCGGTGACCGGTGTCCGGGTCGACGAAGTGCTTCGTATCCGAAGCCGCTGACGCGTTGTCCATGGCCACGTTCCACCCGCGCCGCCAGTTCGCCAACGTCCCCAGCTGCGCCACCTTGCCACCGACGAGAAACTCAGCCTCCTCCACAGCCACCAGTGACCCGTAGCCGAAGACCCACCCGATGACCTCGTCCATCTGAGTCAGTGCGACTCGACACCGATTTGCAGCCCTCGCAGCACTCGGCTGCGCAGCACCGGATCCTGCGCCAGATCCGTGGCCAAGGCGGTCACGGCATCCGGATCTGCCGCTGCCTCCCCGTCGAGCAGAATCAGCAGGTCAACGTCGTCAGTCGCCGTCACACGATGGCCGATCGCGCCCAGCGCGCCGCTGACCGCGGCGGCAACGTTGGCCAGCACCTGCGGGTCCTGATGGGGCGGAATCAGCGACCTCCGCTCGGCGACGGCCCAGAGTGCGGGACCCTCGATGACGACGGTGGCCGGTCCAGCCAAGTCCAGCACGAGCGCGTCGGCGCCATCCTGTAGTGCCGCCTGGGCGACGGTGGCGGCTGCGGTCGGGAGCGGGCGGGCGTCTGATCGCCAACGGCGCATCGCATCGACGCTGCTGAACGCCAGCAGCCCGACGCGACCATCGGGCCGACTCCACATGGCGGCCGCCAGATGGCTGTCCTTCTCGGATCCCAACGGGTTCGTCGAGTCGAGGACCGCAACCAGCGCAACCAGCAGTCGCCCCCCTCGCAGGGCTTCAACCACGTCGGATATCACATCGGGGTCCCAGGTCGAGCCACGTCCGGCGATGGCCGGTCCAGCCCGATCGCGGGCGGCCGCCACCCGCATCAGCGCCGCGGCCAACGTCGGATCCGCAGCTCCGTCGTCGTCGCTGTAGCCAGTGTCGTGGACCTGTGCGCCGTGAAAGCGCCCGGCACTTTCGGTGGCCTGCGGCTCGGCCGCCCCGTGCGCGCGAAGCGACGAGTCCGGTGGCGGATCGGGGGCGGTCATGGCGTGACGAATCGGCTGACTCGCCGACGTGACGGCGCGGGTCCGTCCATCGCCAGGCCCGTGGCCACCTCCCGGCCGCAGCGGCGCAGGAATTCCGCTGGCTGGTCGCCTGGAGTACCCACCAACACATCGATCACCCCGAGGCGAGCGAGTTGCACCGCCGTTATCTGCTGCCGGCGAGCCATCGCTGGGGCGCGGTCGATGCTCCGATGGACGATTGCCGCCGCGCCCTCGGGGGGCAGCGGGGTTATCCATGAGTCCGAGGCGGCCACCAGCAGGTCGGCCGGCAACATTGCCAGCGCCCCGCCGCCAGAACCGGAGCCAAGCAGCAGCGCGACGACCCGGGTCGGCAACTCGGTCAACTCGGCCAGACTCCGGGCGATTTCGCCCGCCATCGCACCCTCTTCAGCCGACGCGGAGAGTTCCGCGCCTTCCGTGTCGACCACGGTCAGCAGCGGCAACCCCAGCTCGGCCGCGAGTCGATACCCCCGGCGGGCCGTCCGCAGCCCTTCCGGGCCAAAGGCACGTCCGACCGAACGGTCCTGACCAACCACGACCGCCCGCCGCCCGCCAACTCTGGCCAGCGCCAGCAGGATGGCGTCGTCGCGGCCGCCTTCGCCGGTGCCGGAAAGAATTGTCACTTCGGCTGCGGTCGCATCGAGGAACTCCCGAAGGCCGGGACGGTCGACCGATCTCGTCGCCAGCACGCACTCCCACCCGTCGGGTTCGTTGGCCGCACCGATCTCATCAGCCGCAGCT
>JAUPKM010000536.1 GCA_030837445.1 Actinomycetota bacterium | reverse complement strand
TCTGCGACGGAACCGGCCTGGCCACCGACGACCCCCGCGGGCTGACGCTCACCGGTGGGCTGCCCTACTTCGGCGGCCCCGGCAACAGCTATTCGCTGCACGCCATCGCCGAGACCGTGCACGCGATGCGGGCGGCCCCCGGTTCGTTCGGACTGGTCGCCGCCAACGGCGGCATCATGAGCAAGTACTCGGTGGGGGTCTACTCCACCCAGGCGGCCGACTGGGCGGACGGTGACAGCGCCGAACTGCGCGCGCAGGTGGCGGGCCGGCCGACGACCCCGATCGCCCACCGGGCCGATGGCGCGGCGACGATCGAGACCTACACCGTGCGCTACGACTGGCCGGTGCGGACCGGGATCATCGTCGGCCGCCGGGACGCCGACGGCAGCCGGTTCCTGGCGCTCAGCGAAGACCCCGACCTGGTCGGCCTGCTCAGCGAGGCCGAGCCCCTCGGTGCCGCAATCACGGTGCGGCACAACGGCAAGATCAATACCGCAGTGCTGCGCTGAGGTGGGGCGGATGCCCGGCTACGCCATGCCCGCGAGCTTGCCGGCGAGTCGTTCCACGTAGGCCGCGACCTCGTCGGCGGAGCGGTCCGGCACGCCGAAGAGCACCTCGGTGACACCGATCTGCTGCCAGTGTTCGAGTTTCTCCGGGACCGGCTTGAAGTCCAGCGCGACGATGTGGGGGGTGCCATCGCGGCCCGCCTCGCCCCAGATCTCCTGCAACTGCCGGACCGGGACGTCGATGTCGAAGTCGCGCGGGGTGGTGATCCACCCGTCGGCGCTGCGGGTGATCCACCGGAAGTTCTTCTCGGTCCCGGCCGCGCCGACCAGCACCGGCACCCGCGCCTGGGCGGGTTTCGGCCACGCCCAACTGGGCCCGAACCGCACGAACTCGCCCGCGTAGGCGGCCTCCTCCTCGGTCCACAGCGCCCGCATGGCCTCGATGTACTCGCGGAGCATGGTGCGGCGCCGGCCCGACGGCACATTGTGGTCGGCGAGTTCATCGGTGTTCCAGCCGAAACCGACGCCTACGCTGACCCGGCCGCCGGAAAGATGGTCAAGGGTGGCAATGGTTTTCGCCAGGCTGATCGGGTCATGCTCGACCGGAAGTGCGACTGCGGTGGCCAACCGGACCCGGGACGTCACGGCGGCGGCGGTGGCCAGGCTGACCCACGGGTCCAGTGTGCGCATGTATCGGTCGTCGGGCAGTGTCTCGTCGCCGGTGCCGGGGTGCGCGGCCTCCCGCTTGACCGGTATGTGGGTGTGTTCGGGCACGTAGAAGGTGGCGAAGCCGTGCTCATCGGCAAGCTTGGCCGCTTCGGCCGGTGTGATGCCGCGGTCGCTGGTGAAGAGCACGAGGCCGTAATCCATGCGCTGAATTAGAACGTGTTCTAACGCGGTGGGCAAGGGGATGCCGGCGCGCCGGTTGCGCGGGCCGGATCGCCCGCTCGGCGGTCGTAGGTGGCGTGCACGGGGTGCGATAGCGTGAATTCGGACGCACGACCGTCGCGCCCGCGAGGAGACGTTATGACCTACCCACCCACCAACCCGGGCTATCAGGTGCCGCAGCAGACGGCCGGTTACGGGGCACCTCCCGTGCCGCCGCAGGCGGCGCCGGGCCCAAACCGGTTGCCGGCGTACCTGGCCGGCACGGTGCTCGGGTTGGGCCTGCTCGCCTACCTGGCGAGTTTCGGACCGCAACTGAGCATCAGCACGGAGATGGGCCCGTTCGGGGGCGCCGAGTTCACCGCCACCGGACTGAGCTACTGGACGGTCGCCGCCCTGATCGCGGCACTGCTGGCAGGTGTGGGCCTGGTGCCCAAGGTGAAAGGGCCCACCCCGGTGGTCGCGGCTCTGTCGATCCTGGCCGTGCTGCTGGTCGCCGCTCAGATCTTCAACAGCCCTGCCCAGTTCTCCATCGGCTGGGGCCTGTGGCTGGGGCTCACGCTGACGGTCTTGCAGGCCGCCGCCGCGGTGGCTGCGCTGCTGTTCGAGGCCGGGGTGCTCAGCGCGCCGGCGCCGCGTCCCCGCGCCCAGCAGTACGCGCAGTACGGCCCGCCCCCGGGCTACTACCCTCCGCCGCAGGGCAGTGCCCCGCCGGGCTACCCGACCCCGTACGCCGGCTACCCGACCGGCCCGGTTTCGGTGGGGCCGCCGGCGGACAACACCAACACCCCGCCGACCGGCTTCCCCAGCTACCGGCCGGCATCGGTTCCCACGGGCCCGTCGGAGGCCGATTCCGGAAATCCTCCGACGCGGAGTCAGACCGGCGCCGCGCAGCAGGACTCCGAGCCGGATGAGGGTGCAAACCCCTCGGCCGGGTCCGGCCCCGCCAAGCCCTGACCGGGCTCTCACCGGGCGCTACCCGCTCGCCTGAACAGCGCGACGAGTGATACCGATGGAGAACCGGTTGCGGACGGGATCAGGCCAGGGGGCATCTGGTCCGGGGGCGCCGCACTCCCGTGACCTGCTGCGGGTCGCATTCGGCCCCTCGCTGGTGGCGCTGCTGGTCATCGCCGCGGTCGTCCTGGTTCAGCTGGTGGCCGCGAACAGTGACCTCACCGGCACCCTGGGCGCGGTGGCCAGCATGTGGCTGGCCTGCCATCAGGTTCCGGTGACGCTGGCCGGCCAGCAGTTGGGGGTGCTGCCGCTGGTGCCGCCCGCGCTGCTGGCCTGGGCGACGGCCCGCGGGACCGCGCAGATCACCCCGCCGAACGGCTCGTGGTTTGTGCTGCGCTGGATCGTCGCGTCCGCCGTCGGCGGCCCGGTGTTCCTCCCCGCGGTCTCGCTGGCCGTCGTCCACGACGCCGCTTCGGTCATCACCGTGCTGCAGACCCCGAACGCCCTGCATGCCGTCGGCAGCGTGCTCACTGTGCACCTGATCGGCGCGGTGGCCGGCGTGGGTTCGAAGGCGGGCCGCCGGGAACTGGCCCGGCTCGGCCTGCCCGCCTGGCTGACCGACACCGTGCGCCCGGCGGTGATCGGGGTGCTGACGTTGCTGGCGCTGTCCTGTGCGGTGGTCGCCGGGTCGCTGGTCGTGCACTGGTCCACCATGCACGAACTGTTCGGTCTCACCGACTCGTTCATCGGGCAGTTGAGCCTGACGGGGCTGTCCGTGCTGTACCTGCCCAACGTCGTCCTCGGGGCCGCGGCGGTGGCCGTCGGGTCGAGCGTGAGCATCGGTTTCGCCACCTTCAGCGCGTTCACCGTGTTCGGCGGGGACATCCCTGCGTTGCCGATCCTGGCTGCCGCACCGACGCCGCCGCTGGGGCCGGTGTGGGTGGCGCTGCTGATCGTCGGGGCGGTCGCCGGGGTGGCGCTCGGCCAGCAATGCGCCCGCAAACCGCTTCCCGCCGGGATGGCCTTCGCCAAGCTGGCGGTGGCGTCCCTGCTGGCGGCGGCGATGCTGGCGGGGCTGGCTTACTTCGGCGGCGGGCAGTTGGGCAACTTCGGCCATGTCGGGGTGGATCAGGCCACCTTCGCTCCCGCGGCGTTCTTCTGGTTCTTCGTGATCGGCGGGCTGACCGTCGTGCTGGCCGGCGGACTGCGCCCGCGGCCCAAGCCGGTGCCCCGTCCCGACGCGCCGGCGGCGGAGGGCGAACCGCTCACCGAACCGATCCGGCTCGGCGTCGAGTCCGACGACCCCGATCTCGACCCCGACACCGAGCGGGTACCCACCGCCGACCCCGCTCAGCGAACGGAACCCGAGGGTGAGCCCGAGCCCGAATCCGACCCCGACCCAGACCCCGCGTCCGAACCCGAGCCTGTCCCGCCCCCGCCGGTACGGCCCGCCCCGGATGTCGAGGACGTCGAGGACCTGATGTTCGTCGACGACGACATCGAGTCGGGTCCCGGTCAGCCTCCGGCGGGCTCCGCGGGCCCGACCAAGCCGCGCTAGGCTTCCCGCCGTGCCCGAACCGATCCGCGTGCCGCCGAGCGCGCCGGCCCGGCTGGTCGTCCTGGCATCCGGCACGGGATCGCTGCTGCAATCGCTCCTGGCCGCCGCTGTCGGCGACTATCCGGCTCGGGTGGTCGCGGTCGGGACGGATCGCGCATGCCGGGCCGAGACGATCGCCGCGGACGCGGACCTGCCGTACTTCCGGGTGCGACTCGGCGAGTATCCCGACCGGACGGACTGGGACGCCGCGCTGACCGCGGCGACCGCCGGCCACGAGCCGGACCTGATCGTCTCGGCGGGCTTCATGAAAATCCTCGGCCCGACGTTCCTGAACCGCTTCCCGGCACGGGTGGTCAACACCCACCCCGCCCTGTTGCCGTCCTTCCCGGGTGCGCACGCGGTGCCCGATGCGCTGGCGTACGGCGTGAAGGTCACCGGCTGCACCGTGCATCTCGTCGACGCGGGCGTGGACACCGGGCCGGTGCTGGCCCAGCAGGCCGTCGAGGTTCTCGACGGCGACGATGAACAGTCTCTGCACGAGCGGATCAAGGTCGTCGAGAGACGACTGTTGGTCGACGTGCTGGCCGCGGTGGCGCGGCATGGAGTGACGTGGAGCGGCAGAAAGGCGATGCTCGGATGACGGCGCAGACGTTGATAGGGAAGAAGCCGATTCGGCGGGCACTGATCAGTGTGTACGACAAGAGTGGTCTGATCCCGCTTGCCGAGGGGCTGCACGCGGCCGGCGTGGACATCGTGTCCACCGGTTCGACGGCGAAGAAGATTGCCGGGAAGGGGATTCCGGTCACGCCGGTGGAGTTCGTCACCGGCTTCCCGGAAATCCTCGACGGCCGGGTGAAGACCCTGCATCCGCACATCCACGCCGGGCTGCTGGCCGACACCCGCAACCCCGAGCACGTTGCGGCCCTGGAGAAGCTGAAGATCGAGCCGTTCGACCTGGTGGTGGTGAATCTTTACCCGTTCAGCGAGACGGTGGATTCCGGGGCCGAGGTCGACGAGTGCGTCGAGCAGATCGACATCGGCGGACCGTCGATGGTGCGCGCCGCGGCCAAGAACCACGCCAGCGTCGCCGTCGTGGTCGAACCACTCGGCTACGACGGCGTCCTGGCCGCCGTCCGCTCGGGTGGTTTCACGCTCGAGGAGCGAAAGAAGCTGGCGTCGCTGGCCTTCCGGCACACCGCCGAATACGACATCGCGGTGGCGACCTGGACGGAGTCCACCCTCGCGCCCGAGTCCAGCCCCACCGGCGAGGCCGCTGCGACCCTGCCTCGGTGGTTCGGCCGGAACTGGCGGCGCACCTCGCTGCTGCGCTACGGCGAGAACCCGCATCAGCGGGCGGCGCTCTACAGCGACGATGTCGGCTGGCCCGGGCTGGCCCAGGCTCAGCAGTTGCACGGAAAAGAGATGAGCTACAACAACTTCACCGACGCCGACGCGGCCTGGCGAGCGGCCTTCGACCACTCGCAGATCTGCGTGGCGATCATCAAGCACGCCAACCCGTGCGGGATCGCGATCTCCGCGGAGTCGGTGGCCGACGCGCACCGCAAGGCGCACGCCTGCGATCCGCTCAGCGCGTTCGGCGGGGTCATCGCGGCCAACACCGAGGTCACCTGCGAGATGGCCGAACAGGTCGCCGACATCTTCACCGAGGTGATCATCGCGCCGGCCTACCAGGAGGGTGCGGTGGAAATCTTGGCCCGTAAGAAGAACATCCGCGTCCTGGTGGCCGCCGAACCCACCATCGGCGGGGTCGAGATCCGGCAGATTAGTGGTGGTCTGTTGATGCAGGAGCGCGACGAACTCGACGCCCCCGGCGACGATCCTAAGAACTGGACGTTGGCCACCGGTGCCGCCGCCGACGAGGCGACCCTCACCGACCTCGCGTTCGCCTGGCGGGCCTGCCGGGCGGTGAAGTCCAACGCGATCGTCGTCGCCGCGGACGGGGCCACCATCGGTGTCGGCATGGGGCAGGTCAACCGGGTCGACGCCGCCCGGCTTGCGGTCGAGCGGGGCGGGGACCGGGTGCGCGGCGCGGTGGCGGCCTCCGACGCTTTCTTTCCGTTTCCGGACGGGTTGCAGGTGCTGACCGACGCCGGGGTGAAGGCCGTCGTCCATCCCGGTGGTTCGGTGCGCGACGACGAGGTGACCGCTGCGGCCGCCGCGGCGGGCATCACGCTGTACCTCACCGGCGCGCGGCATTTCGCGCACTGAGTGAACCGGAGTCAAGTCCTGCTTCAGCCGTCGCGGCGGTCGATGTACTCCATGTAGCCGCGGCCGGAGAGCGTCTCCCCGCGCCAGGTCGACTGGTGGCGGAATCCGGTGACGAAGCCGGTGCCCAGGCCGTAGGTGAGGCCGGTGTCCAACTCCGCGGTCACCTCCAGGGCGATTCCGCGCTCGTCTCGGACGGTGAACCGGGTGACGGCAGGTACCCGCATCGGGATTCCGTACGGGGTGTCCTCCGGTGCCTGCCGGTACGCCACCACGCGGAACTCGACCCGACCGAGGCTGGGCCCTTTCCCGTGCCTCTGCCCGTGCCCCCGGCCGTTTCGGTGGCGGTGCAGGGCGGTGGAGATCAATGGTCTGCCGCCGACGCAGTGGTGGCTCAGCAGCACCTGGTCGTCGGGTCCGAGGTTGATGATCTGGTAGACGAACAGGTCGAGTGGCGCTTTGAATGCGGCCGGCAGCGGTGCTGAGCGCAGCTGATACGGACTCGGGCAGGCGCCGTACTCGAAAGCACACAGCCCGCTGACCTCCTGGACGCCGGACGCCGTCGAGAACCGGCCGCGGTACTCGGTCAGCAGGCTGAGGTGCTTGTACACCGGGTTGCGGACGAACCAGGTGACCGTATCGCTGGTGGTCAGCCGCAGGTCGGCCTCGACGTCGCCGAAGCGGCCGGTCAG
>JAUPKM010000079.1 GCA_030837445.1 Actinomycetota bacterium | reverse complement strand
CGCCCCCAGGAATTGCACGACGATGTAGCCAGGCACTCGGGACCACGGAAAGTCGCCCCGCATCGCAAATGCCAGGCTGACACCCGGATTCAGGTGAGCACCTGACACCGACCCCATGAACAAGATGACCGCTCCGACCATCAGCGCAGGCGCCGTCACCGCGATGGCCAATGGGATCACGCTGCCGCCGAACTTGGCGTTCACCATCCCCCCACCAACCGCCACCAACACCAGTAGGAAGGTGCCGTAGAACTCCGAGAAGAGTCGCCGGTATTCGAATTTGGGATCCGCGAATTCCAGTCGCTCCCGCAGGTAACGCCCCGGGTATCCCGTTGCGCGGGCAACCGCGTCGCCCTCGGTCAGCACCAATCTCCGGCGAGCGTCCGCGGCGCTGGAAGCCTCGCGCAGACCGTCACGGCGGGCGCCGGTTGGAGACGTGACCTCGTCAGTGGCTGTGGAATCATCACTCATGGCGCCACGCTACTGCCCTCGGGACCGGCGTCGGCGGAACTTTCCGCAGACGGTCGCCGGTGGCGAGTTCGCGCCGCGTAACCCGCGGCAACGTCGAAGGTCCCGAACCCACCTGGGGCTCGGGACCTTCGACCAGAACGGATCAGCTGCTGGAGCTGGGCTCCGGCTGCGGCACGTCGGCCGTGATGGTGTCCTTCAGGGTGTACTTGTTGTCAGGTCCGAAGACGTAGACACCCATGGCGGCCTTACTCGGGTTGCCATTGGCGTCGAGGTCGATCGGGCCGGACTGACCCTCGTAGTTGATCTTCTTACCGGCCTTCAGAGCAGTGGCACATGCCTGGAACGTGGTGCAGGCCTCGCCACCTTCGGAACCGCTCACGGCCTGGATGTTCTTCGAGATCGAAGTTCCAGAGTCGTTGTTGCCGGCCAGCGCAGCGAGCGCGATCAGGTTCACGGCGTCGAACGACTCGGCCGCGTAGGAGTAATCCGCCAACGACGGATTGATCGTCTTGAGTTGCGCCTTGAAGTCCGCGCTCGGGGCAGCACCCGGGGTGGTGCCCTTGACGCCGTTCATGACCCCCGCGGGCAGCCCTTCGGCCAGCGTGTTCGACAGGTTGCCGTCCACCAGGTAGAGCTGGACCTGCTGCGGACCGACGCCCTGCTTGATCATCTCCTGCAGGATCTTCTTCGACTCGTCGAAGCCGATCAGCACGATGCCGTCAGGGTTGGTCGCCTTGCACTTGCCGACTTCTGCCTCGAACGACGCCGCCTTCGGGTCGTAGATGATCGTGTCGGTGATGGTGCCGCCGCCAGCGGTGAACACCTGGTCGAACACGTTCGCCAAGCCCTCGCCGTAAGCGTCCTGCAGGGCGAGCACGCAGACCTTCTGCTTGCCGTCGGCGAGCGCCTGATCGGCGAGCACCTTGCCCTGCAGGGTGTCCGGCGGAGCGGTCCGAGAGTAGAGGCCGTTGTCGGGGTAGTCCGAGAGCTTGATGGAGGTGTTTGCCGGAGAGACCATCGTGACGCCTGCATTGGTGACCTTGTCGATCACAGTCAGGGTCACTGAGGAGGAGGCGGCACCGACGATCGCGTCGACTCCCTGCGAGATCTGCCGGTCCACGGTCTGGGCGGCAACGTTGGTTGAGGTATCACCGGAGTCACCGTTGATGAGTGTGACTGGCTTGCCGAGGACGCCACCGCCCGCATTGATGTCCTTGATCGCCAGTTCGACGCCCGCGAACTCGGGTGGCCCGAGGAAGGCGAGTGAGCCGGTCTGGGGCAGCAGGGTGCCAATGGTGAGGGTTCCGTTTCCGGAGGCGGCTGCCGATGGGCTGGCCGAGCTCGACGAGCTGCTGCTACTGCCGCTGCCGCACGCGGCGAGGGCAACACTCGCGGTACTCAGGGCAACTATCGAGAGCACGACTTTGGATTTGGCCACGTGCGACTCCTTCGTAGGGGGTTCCGCCGACGCTTCAGCGGTTCTGCTTGAAAATAGTGGACCTCGGAAGTATTTGCCGCATGTTCACCGGCGTGTCACGTTTGGGCTCGCCGGCAGCGACGGCCAATCAGGGACGAACGTCTCGCGTGACAACCTCTGCAACGTCGGCCATCGACATTCGGCGGTCCATCGCTTCCCGACGCAACCACGCGAACGCGCCAGCCTCGTCGAGGCCAAAGTCCCGCATGAGGATCCCCTTGGCCCGCTCGATGACCTTCCGCGCCGCAAGGCGCAGCTCGAGCGTCTCGACCTCAGCCGACAAGGCTGCAGCCTCCGACTGCCTGGCCCTGGCGACCTCGATTGCCGGGATCAGATGCACCGCCGACACCGGCTTCACCAGGTACGCCGCCGCACCGGCCACGGCAGCCCGTTCCACCAGCTCTCGTTCGCTGAAAGCAGTCAACATCACGATTGCGCACGCGTGCCGCGAGGTGATGACCTCGGCCGCATTGATCCCGTCCATCACCGGCATCCGAACATCGAGCAGCACCACGTCCGGGCGCAGCCGCTCCACCAGCGCCACCGCCGCCTCGCCAGTGGCGGCCTGACCGACGACCTCGTACCCTTCCTCGGCGAGCATCTCGACCAAGTCCATCCTGATCAGCGCCTCATCCTCGGCCACCACCACCCGCACTCGCGGTGCCGACTCCGCCGTCTCGCTGGTGGTCTCCGTCGTGGGCGCGGCCGCCTCCGCAGGAGCCTCTGCCCCTGCCGCCGTCTCTGCCGCCGTCTCTGCCGCCGTCTCTGCCGCCGTCTCTGCCGCCGGACCGGTGCGTGCTCCCGCCGCCGTCTCCGCTGCCAGCCCGGTGCGTGCTCCCGCCGCCGTCTCTGCGGCCGGACCGGTGCGGCCAGGTTGGGCGAAGGGGGGAGGTTGATTTGGCACGCCTCCAGACTATGAGGTCCGCGGCACGACTGTGCTGGGTCAGCCCAACCGCGTGCGGACCCAGCAGGACCCGGCGGAGACGTGCGCGGTGGCCTCCGATCGCCTTCCGACGGCGTTCGCCCGCCTTCTGCCGGCCTCCGATCGCGTTCTGGCGGCGTTGGCCAGGGCCGCAAGGTGGTTACTCACCGGTAACCGGAACTCGCTGTAGCCCCTGGCGTACACCCGGTTCCGGTTACCGACGGGTAGCCCTAGAGGAAGGCGATTCACGATGCTAGCTGTACGCGAACCGAGCGCACACTTGAGGCGACTGCGGTACCCACCGGGGGCACCGTCCATTGCCAACCGGCAGGGGTCCCCCACTGCTGAAGCCTCCTCGGTACACTGAGCTTCTATTGCCCCTGTAGACCAACCGGCAGAGTCACGGGTCTCAAAATCCCGCCAGTGTGGGTTCGAATCCCACCGGGGGCACGTCTTCCAGTTTCTAGTCGCGGCCTTCACCGCATCGCGGGGTCCCACCCGTGCCCCGGCTCGGCGCCGAAGGTGTCCGGCCCCCCAGCTCGGCGCAGAAGGTGTCCGGCGCCCGCGGTCAATCCACGAAGGCGGCAGGGCCACAACCACCGGGGCATCCGGTTATGCACAGGCGCCGGATGGGGGCTTGGACCTGGCCAAGGCGGACAGCAGAGTTGAGCAGTGACAGTGCCAACTCCCCCAACCGGCAGTGGACATGCCGAGATCGCGCGCCGGGCAGCGCCGCAGGGCGGTGTGGTAAGTCGGCAGCAGTTGCTCAGCATCGGATGGACGGACTGCAGGATCCGCGGTCAGCTCGCGGCCAGCCGATGGGCGAGACTGTTGCCCGGCGTCTACAACACCGTCACCGGTGAACCCGACATGGCTGCCTGGTGGTGGGCTGCCCACCTGTACGCCGGTGACGCCTCCCGCCTGACCCGCGCCTCCGCTTTGCAGGCGTGGGGCTTGCGAGCTCCACAACTGCCGGTCGAGATTGCCATCCCAGGAGACCGCAGACTGCGCAAGCCTCCGGACGAACTACGCGTCCAGCGGTACTGGGCCTCGCGGCCGGTGAGGTCGCCGCGGGGATGCCCACCCACAGTCGAGCTCGAGCACGCGCTGCTGGACATTGTCATCGACACCGACGGCGAGCGGGACGTCATCGACGCGGCTACGAGCGTCGGCCAGCATCGACAGTTCCGGCTGCGGTCATTCGAGCGGGCCATCGCCGCCCGCGGTTCGTGTCGCCACCGCGCGCTGCTCACGAGTCTGATCGCCGAGATCAGGGGCGGTGCCACCAGCCCACTTGAGCTGGAAGGCGTCCGCCGGGTCCTACGTGCCATGGCTTGCCCATCGGACGTGGCCAAGTGCGCGAGTCCCAAGACGGAGCGACAGTGCTGCGCGATCGCGTGCTGGAGCCGTTCGGAATCGTGATCGAGTTCGATGGTCGCCTGGGCCACTCCGATCCAACGGGTCGGCTGCGCGACAATCGCCGCGACAACTTCGTCGCGCTGACCGGCCGAGTCCCCTTGCGATACGGGTGGCAGGACGTCCATGAACGGGCCTGTGAGTGCGCCGACGAGATCGCCACCGTCCTCGCGTTACGGGGCTGGCGTGGCACGCCAGAGGTCTGCGGCGCTGGGTGTCGCCTGGGCCCCTGACCTGCGGGACCGAGGGGGCGGCCTGCGGGACCGAGGGGGCGGCCTGCGGGACCGACAACGGCGCCAGCGGACCGACCGGCCTATGGGGCCTCGCGCGCGAGAGACGGCTAGCCCACCACGTCCCGGCGATAGAGCACGTCCGCCTCGTAGTT
>JAUPKM010000535.1 GCA_030837445.1 Actinomycetota bacterium | reverse complement strand
ATGCCGCTCTTCTTCGTGGTCTCCTATCGAGACATTGCTCGGGCCCATGCGGCTCAGCAGGACTTGCGTTTCCGGGCCGAGCACGACACTTTGACGGGGTTGATCAACCGAGCGGAACTGCACGAACGCCTCCGCGATCTCCTGACCCGTGGTGGCGGAGGCCTGGTGGCGCTCCTGTTCGTCGACGTCGACCGCTTCAAGGTCATCAACGACAGCTTCGGGCACGCCGCCGGCGACCATGTCCTCCGTACCATTGCCGAACGCATCCAGTCGGCACTCGGTGATGCAGATGAAGCGGCACGCCTGGGCGGGGACGAGTTCGTCATCGTGCAGCCCGATGTCCACGATGTCGGCGCTGCCGTTGCGGTCGCGAACAGGGTGCGGGCAGCGGTGGCTCACCCCATCCACATTGGCCGTGACGAGCGAGTGGTTACGGTGAGTATCGGAGTCGCCGTCGGCTCGTCCGGGATTGAGACCCGGGAATTGCTGAACAATGCTGATGTCGCCCTGTATCGGGCGAAGACCGACGGGCGGGATCAGGTGGCCGCCTTCGATTCAGAGCGCCCGACCGCGCCGGCCGCCTCGGTTGACACGACCGGCCGTGGAGGTCAATCCGAGACCTGCTCGTAGGCGTCGATCGTGCCGTAGAAGGCACCCAGCCGACAACGGATCCGCGACTCCAGATAACCGTCGGCCAACGCCACCTCCACCGCCGGTGCCAGCGCCGCCACCACGGCCGCCGAGGCCAACTCAGCGGTCAGACCAGCCTCCACGAGGACTGCGGCGGTCGGCCTGCTGCCGTGCCGGTAGCTGAAGTCCGCCACCACCCTGGAGCAGAGGTCTTTGACGGTGGCTGTGCCGCGCAGCGCCAGCCACGCAGCCCGACCGGCATCGGCGATGGCTACCAACGCGTCCTCGGACAGCAACCCAACCGCGTCAGCCACCTTTGCCTCGGAGTTGTTCTGCCACACCTCATCCGCGACCGCACGCAGCATCTGGTCGTCCACAACGGTGTCCAGGTAGGTGCGACTCTCCCGGATACTGTCGGCGATATTTGCGTTGACAAACGCCGTCAACTGCTTGTCGATCCCCTTCTCCAGGTTCGGGGCTGCGGTCTTCAAGGCGCTCTGCCCCATCCTCATCAGCGAGGAGGCGCCAGGGACGCGCCGCGCCACCACACTCTCGGTCAACAGATAGTTCTTTATGCCGTAGTAGAGGACATGCGCGATCAGCTGTGAGTAGACCTCACTTGTGGTCACTTCGGTGGTGATCGCGCTGCGCAGCTCCGTCATCCCGATCACCGCCGAGGCGAACTGGTCATACACCTCTCGCGGAAACACCTCGACCACGGCCGCCTCCTGCGAGGCTGCGGCCGCACGTGCGGACCGCAGCAGGGAGTCAGCCATGTCCGCGGCACCGACAGTGATCTCCGGCTCGCAGATGTAGGTCTGGATCCAGTCCTCGACGAGGTCCGGGGCCAGCAGTTGATCCAGCGGGACAGTTCCCAGCCAGTCAAATAGCGCGGTGACCTCCTCGGCCACCGCCGCGGCGAGCCCCTGCGCACTGAAACGCTGAAGTTCGAATCGGACGTGCGCTTCCAGCATTTCCGCCATGTCGACCATGTCCGGCAGTCTGCCAGCAGGGACGGGATCCGTCGGAGCAGGCGTGGGCAACAGCACCTCAGCGCGGCTGTCCGGGACGGGTCAATGGCTGACTTTCAGGCCCGGACGTCCTGACAGACCCTGTTCCGCCCGCCCTCCTTGGCCGCGTAGAGCGCGATGTCCGCCCGCGCCACCAACTGCTGCTCAGTGTCACCGGCTTGATATTCGGCCACGCCGAGGCTGACTGTGACCTGCCCGACGGTGGGCAGTTTGAGGTCTGCGACCCGACCTCGCACCTTCTCGGCCACCGCACCAGCCTGATCAAGATCCGTCGACGGCAGGATGACGAGGAATTCCTCACCCCCCCAGCGCCCCACTGTGTCGCTGTTGCGGACGCTGACGCGGAGGGTGTCAGCAATGTCGACCAGGACATCGTCGCCGATGTTGTGGCCAAAGGGGTCGTTCACCACCTTGAAGTGGTCGATGTCGAGCATGACCACCGAGAGGGCCGACCCGTAGCGGTGCGCCCGAGCCAACTCAGCCGTCAGCACCCGGTCGAGTTTCACCCGATTGAACAGCGCAGTCAACTTGTCCGTGACCGAGAGCACTTCCAGTTCTCGATTCGCCTGCGCCAACTGTTGCCGCGCCGACTCCGCCCTGTCCCTGGCCAGCGCCAGCTGGTGCTGAACCCGGTCACTCAACGTCAACGTCAACAGGATGCCCAACCACAGATTGAAAACAGTTGCGTACATGTAGGGCATGACCAACACCCACTCCAGGAAGACGGCGGTGCGGCTGGAACTGAGCGCCCCCACCGCTGCTGCGCCGCTGGCAACGAACAGCCCGGCACCGACCAGGAAAAGGGCGGAGCTGGTCCGCTCCACAATGACCATTCGGCCACCGCCGTGCCGCCAGAACAGCCAGGCACACCCCAACAGCAGTGCCACGTAGCCCAGCGCCAGACTCCCCAGTCGGAGACCGACGTTGGGCTGAATCTCGCTGTAATACACCATGGCGATGCCAACCAACAGGACCACCAGCCAGTTCCAGGGCCACACCCGCGGCGCCCCGAGTAGCCCGCGCGCGCCCAGATAGAGCAGGCTGAAACTCGCGACCACAAGGGTGTTGCCGATGACCACCGTCACCACATCCGGCAGCAGCCCTCGCATCGCGACCAGCAGCATCCCGAACGCCATCGTGCCGGCACCGGCTGCCCAATACCGCAGGCTGCGCTCGGTCTTATCCAGCCGCCAGATGAACACCGTCCCGAAGAACAGACCCAACGCGCTGATCATCGCCATCAGCGCTAGCGTGCGAAGGTCGAGAATGAAGGATGTCACGGGGGCCTCACCGAATCGGGTGTGTGTGAATCTAGCGAATACTATGCAGGGACCCACGAAAGCGGGCCAATTCGCGCTCAGCCCGCCGGGCAGCGGGCGCCTTCGCGAGTGAGGGCCGGAGCGGCCTTGGACACCGGCGTGCCTGCTCTGAACGAATCGACCGCCGCGATCAGGGCGGTCGCCACCTGAGCATGCGCCTCGACCGGCAGGGCGTGGGTGTTCCCAATCGATTCACACTGCAGGTGGTTGCTGGACAGGTTGGTCAGTTGGGCCTGCCCGATGTCGACGATCCGTTGGTCCGCCTCGTCCAGGAAGGTGATGCCCGCCGTCAGCGATACCAACGGCGCCGTCCCCAGCGTCCCGGGACGGAGACTGTCAATGGTGGTTTCAGCCGGAGCCATCTCCAGCGGAACGTCATCCTCCTCCCACCCCCCAACATCCACAGTGCGGTACTCGTCGGCGACGATGCTCTCGATCAGCACCAGGCCGGCCCGAGACCTATCGTCAAGGGCGGCCAGCGTCGCCACCGAACCGCCGTAGGACCACCCGGCGTAGATGTAGGGTCCCGGGACGCCAGCCTCGGTGAGCGATGCGCGCAGCAGATCTGCATCGTCCTGCGGGGAGTCGTCGCCGGCTGGCCTGTTGGGCGTCCCGTCGCTGCCAGGGCGATCGACGACACATACCCGGGTAGTTCGGCTGACCTCCGACACCACCTCGTCCCAGTTGTCGGAGTTGTCGGCGCCGAGTCCGTTTGACAGCACCACCGTCGGCGTAGCCACGCCGGTGCAGGCGACACGTTGACTTGCGAAGATTTGGCCCTGAATTGTCCGATCAACAGCAAGCCGCGGGGCGACCACGACAGTGAAGACCGCCAAGACTGCAACCACGCAGGTGACCCCGACAGCCACCGCCTTGCGAGGCAGTCGGAGTCCTCGGCGCCTCGGTGCCGGACCACGGGCGTGGGATGGTGTTGTCATGCCCACACGGTCCGGCGCTGAGTCATCCGGCGACTGTCGCAGGGCACCAGGAGTCCGACTTCGCGGGCAACGCCAACCCGAGCGTGCGCCAGCTGGCCATCGACGTCCGAGTGAGCGCTTGGGCGCTGGTGAGCGCCTTGTCTGCGGCTGCTCCGGTTCCACCCTCTCCCTGCTGTAGGTACCACGCCCGCACCCGACCGATCGTGATGTGGTCGGCCAGTTCGCGAGCCTTGCCACGACTCTGCTCCGACAGCTTCGAGGTCTCCCCGCAGGCACGCAGCCAGCCGTAATCCATGCTGATGGCCAACAGCGCTGCCTCGGTCTCGAAGGTGCTCACCACCTCCAGGGTGGGATCGATCAGGGTCAGGGTGTTACCTGCGGGTTGCGGCGCCAACAGGTCTCGGCGTTGCTGGTCGTAGAACGCCACCTCACTCTCGGATCTCAACATGACGTTGAACATGTCGGCCTTGGCGTAGTCCATCTTCGGTGCCGGACACGCGAGCGGATCTGCGAGCACCACGTAGACATCCTCCGCCCCCAGTTGTAGGGCCGGCGCCAATGGAATGTTCTCCAGCACCCCACCGTCGACGTACACATCGTCCCCGAACGACCGGGGCTCAAACACCATCGGAACACTGGACGAGGCCAGCATCCCCTCGATCACCCCAGGGGCCGGAGCCCCCGGAGCGGGTGTGACGCCGTCGATCTCGACCACAGCGCCGGCTTCGGTGACATACCGGATGCATGCGTCCTGCAGAGCGGTGACGGTCAACCGCAATCGCAGTCCCGGACGGGCAACGGCAGCCTCATCCACCGGCGACGGACCCTTGCCAGGACTCTGCCCGTTGAATGCTGCCGCGAGTGGGTCCAACAGCATGATGGAGCGGTTGTTGTCCGCGAACGAGTGCAGCGCCTTTCGCTGCGTCGCCACGGTCGTCACCAGCGATTTCAGGTCATCCCACCCCTGCCGGAGGGTCAACTCCGGCAGGGTCGCATCGGCGAGCACGTCGGTATCGCTGGTCGGATCGGGCGGTATCGGCGCCCGCGTCCGCCCCTTGACAAGGTTCTGGATGTCATCCCCGGCGGCTGTCCCGTCCAACGCGCCGAGCCACGGCTGCGGCGCAAACGCCGCCCCGGCGACGCTCATCCGGATGATGTCATCGCGCAATTGCCCGGCGATGGCAAAGAACTCCTCGGACGTCCGCGCCTGCGCCAGGATGCCAGCGCAGAGAGAACCCGCCGACGTGCCAGTCAGGATGCTCGGAGTGATCCCCAGTTCCCTGATCAGATACTCGAGGGCACCGGCGGAGAAGGATCCCTTGGCACCCCCGCCGGACAGGACGAAGGCGGTTGCACGATCGGTCATTGCCACAGTCTAGGACTGAGTAGCCTGGGGCCGACGAGGAACTCAGGCCCCCGCGGTGACCTTCTCCGGCTTCGGTGTCTCCGGCTCCGGATCTGGTTGCTTGGCGAGTTTGCTGGGCCACCAGATCTTCCTACCGATGTCGTAGGACAGGGCGGGCACGAGGGCGGTTCGGACGATGAACGTGTCCAACAGCACCCCGATCGCAACCGCGAAGCCGATCTCCCGCAGGAATACCAGCGGCAGCACGCCCAGCACCAGGAAGGTGGCCGCCAGCACAATTCCGGCCGACGTGATCACTCCGCCGGTGACGGAAAGACCCTTCAAGATCCCCGGCCGGGTGCCCAACTTCTTGGATTCCTCCCGCACCCGGGTCATCAGGAAGATGTTGTAATCCACCCCCAGCGCGACCAGGAAGACGAACGCGAACAGTGGGAAGGAGGTGTCCCCACCAGGGAATTTGAACACGTTGTTGAACACCAGCGCGCACACCCCGAGGGTCGCGAAGTACGACAGCACCACCGTTCCGATCAGCACCAGCGGGGCAAGCAGCGCCCGCAACAGCAGGATCAGGATCAGGAAGATGACCAGCAGGACCACCGGGATGATCAGGTTACGATCCCGTTCGGAGGCCTGGTCAACGTCCAACTGAGCTGCTGTCTGACCGCCCACCAACGCATCGGCGCCGGGTACGGTGTCCACCCGATCGCGCACAGTGGCCACCGTGTCCTCGGCCTCTCGACTGTCCGCCGGTGCGGCCAGCGTCACCTGCAACTGGACCTTGCCGTCGACAACCTTCGGAGCGGCGGCGGGCGCACCAGCGGCCGGCGGCGGACCGGTCGCGCCGGTGTAGGGAACCACCGCTGCCACGCCTGGCGTCGCCTGCACCACCTCCACCACCGCGGCGGCCTGTCCCTCATTGGTGATCACGATGGTGGGGGTGCCAAGGCCGCCAGGGTAGTGCTGGGCGAGTTCCTCTTGACCCACCACCGAGTCGGTCTTGTTCACGAACGCCTGGGTGGTGGTGATTCCACTGGCCTTGAGGGTGGGAGTGAAGGCAGCGAAGGCCAGCATCACCAATGCGGTGACGATCCACACCATCCGCGGACGTCGTCCCACTCCACCGGCGATCTTGGACCAGAGACCGGTGAGCTTCTCATCCGGTTCACCCTCCCGCGGCACCTTCGGCCAGAAGGCCCACCGTCCCGGCGGGTACTTCACCCGGGAGAACGGCCCCCATTCGGGTTTGCGGATCCGCATGATCCCGAAGTAGATCCAGCCGACGATCGTCAGCAGCGCCAGCAGACCGCCGACCGAAACGAAAGGGCCCGCCGAGATATCGCTCACGAGGCTCAACACGACACCGATCAGGGTCGGTACCAAGAAGGCGAGCACTGGCAAGACGACACTCGGGATTACCAGCAGCGCCGGCAGGAAGGTCAGCATCACGATCAGGGCCGCGATCACACCGACCGCGCTGACCGGACCCAACGAGCGGTTGGAGTTCAGTTGGCTGAGCAGTAGACACATCAGGCCGATGGACACTGTCGCAGCACTGGCCACGATCGGTTCGACCACTCCCCGCAGGGCACTGCGCATCGCGGTCGTGTGGGAGGGGAAATGGTGGAGTTCCTCCCGGTATCGCGCCACCAACAGCAAGGCGTAGTCGGTGCCGGCACCGAAGACCAATACCGTCAGGATGCCTTGGCTCTGTCCATTGAGGGTCAACACATCGGTTTTGGCCAGGAAGTAGACGATCGCGCTGGCTGCCGATAGCGCCATCCCGGCCGAGAGCAGCGGGATCAGCCAGATGAAGGGACTCCGATACACCAGAATCAGAATCAGGGCCACCACCAGCGCGGTGGCGCCGAGCAGGGCGGTGTCGATCGCACCGAACACTTTGATCAGGTCCGCCAGGATGCCGCCAGGTCCGGTGACATTGATCTGCAGCCCGGGGTAGTCCTCGGCACACTCACGGATTGCGTCGGTGACCCCGGCAGTGGTCAGTTCACCATCCGCGAGGTTCTGGCCGGCCTTGTCCGCGTTGATCGGGACCGAAATCAACAAGGCCTGGCCATCCTGGGAGGGGATCGGCAGCAACGGTCCCGGATTCAGGTAATCCCCAACCTTCGTGCCCCCCGTGACCGGGAGTTCCGGGATCGCCGCAGCGAACTCGGCCCCCTCCGCCCGCTGCTGGGCAGTGAGGGGCGCGCCGTTGCCGGAGGTGACCACGACGAGGACTGGGAGCGCGTTCTCCTCGCTGAACTTCTTTTGCTCCTGCGCAACCCGGGTGGACTCCGCCGTGGCCGGCAGAAAGGAGGCGTTATCGTTCTCCTGAACCTCCCCCAACTTGCCGGACAGCGGACCCGCGACACTGCCGATCACCAGCCAAGCAATCGCCACCACGACAGCCAGCCACACGGCGCGACGGGCTTTCGGGGTACGCTCCGGCGATCGACTCTCAGGGTCACCAGCGGGGGTACGGTCCTGCTCCACTTGTGCATTCATCGGTCAGGCCCTTCGATGGTTGCGTACAGGTAGTAGTTCAATTTCTGAAGGAAGAATAGGCCATGGTCGAACAGCCGCAACCCGAGGCCCGGGGCCCAGCCATCCGCGAAGAAGATCGACCACTGTGGGAGGCGCTCCGGCGACTCGTGACCGTCGCCACCCAGGCACGTCCCGCCTCCGCCCGACGGATGCAGGTCGGCCCAACCGACCTGGACCTTCTTGAACAACTGGCCCAGGGTCCGCTGAGCCCCGGTGACATCTCGCGCCGACTCGGTATCACCCCACCGGCCGCGACTGTGGCCATTCAGCGACTTGCGGAGCGCGGCCACGTCGCCCGCGAGGCCGATCCGGCGGACGGCCGACGCGCCCTCGTCAGGATCCGCGATACCGCCCACGCGGAACTGCACCAAGAACTCGCGCCCATGTTCGAGGAGGTGGGTGAGGTGATTGAGACGCTGACGCCACAGGAGGTTTCGGTGGTGACCGGATTCCTGGAACGAATCGCCGACGCCCTGCAGTCCCACGCGGACCGTCCAACCTGAGGTCCGAGCGGTCACGGCCGCTATGGCAGGGCCAGCACGCCTATCTGGAAACCGTCCAGGGCCTCGTTGGGCTTGCTCTTGTCTCCGTGCTGCTTGAGGAAGGCAGCGGTGCCGTCGGTGCCACAGAGCGCGATGATTCGCTGCGCGCCGCCGGGATGCTTGTTCTCCCAACTGGTCAGGTCGTAGACCTTCCCGTTGATCGCCGCCCAGCAATCCCCGGCGCTGCCGTGCTCCTTCACCTGGGCCAGCGTGTAGCTTCGGGTGGTGCTCGAGGGCGAGCCGGACGCGCTGCCCGATCGACTGGCCGAGGCCGACGAGGAACTGCTCGCGGTGCCAGTCGCGCTAGCTGACGGGGACGAACTTGCTGAGGCTGACGGGCTTGCCGTGGCGGTCGGCATCGGAGCCACCGGTTGAGTGGCGGCCTGGATACGGCCGTCCCACACCGCTTTCGCCCCCGACTCACCGACTCGATACGTCTGGAACGTTGCCATCAGTGCCACCAGCACGGCGAGTACCGCGAAAACCGTCACCACCGGCGACTGCTTGT
>JAUPKM010000534.1 GCA_030837445.1 Actinomycetota bacterium | reverse complement strand
CCAGTGTCGGGGAAGCTCGATCCCCACTTTATCCCCATGATTCATTTCGTGTCAGGTGTCACCACGTGACTGCACGGCACACCACGGAACCGGGGACCCTCCCGCTGAACCGGCCCGGGTTTGGTGCACACCTCCGTGATTGGGAAGGTGTGGACCATGCCAGCGAAGTACGACTCGCAGACCCGGGAGAAGGCGGTCCGGCTGGTGCGTGAGCACCGGGATGAGTACGCCTCGGAGTGGGAAGCGATCAAGACGGTGTCCGGGCTGCTCGGGATGAACGCCGAGACCCTGCGTAAGTGACTGCGGCAGGCCGAGATTGACTCCGGTCAGGCCGAGGGAGTCACGACCGCGGCGGCGCGTGAGAGCCGGGAGCTGAAGCGTAAGAACGCAGAACTCGAACAGACCGTGGAGATCTTGAAGGCGGCCACGAGTTTCTTCGTGCGGGGAGAGCGACCCGCGACAGCGGTGATCTGCCGGTTCATCGCCGAGCACAAGGCTCGGTTCGGGGTCGCTTCGATCGCCCTCGGCGCGAGCGTTGTGGGACGCCACGATCACCGAGGTGCGGGCCGGGTACTACCAGCCGGACCAGGCCGGCCGGCGCCCGCCGGAGGCGCTGTACGGGTCGCTGAAGATGTGGGAGCACCTGAACCGGTCCGGAATCCCGGTGGCCCGCTGCCAGAGCGAGCGGCTGATGCGGGTCCACGGCTGGCAGGGCGTGCGCCGGGCCAAGAAGGTCCGCACCACCCTCCCTGACCCGGCCGCGGCCCGCGCGGCGGACCTGGTCAACCGCCAGTTCCGGGCCGGCGCCCCCAGCGAACTGGTGGCCGCGGACTTCACCTACGTGCCGCTGGCGGCCGGAACGCACGTGTACACCGCGTTCGTGATCGACGTCTACGCCGGGCTGATCACCGGTTGGGCGTGCTCGGCCAGCCGGCACACCCGGTTCGTCCAGGACGCGATCACCGAAGCGGCGGCATTCCGGGCCCGGCAGGCAAACCCGTTGACCGGCAAGACAATCCATCACTCGGACGCCGGGTCGCAAGATACGTCGATCAAGTTCGGGGAGTCCCTCATGCTGGCCGGGATGATCGGTTTGATCGGGTCGGTCGGGGACGCGTTCGATAACGCCCTGGCCGAGACGACCATCGGGCTGTACAAGACCGAGTGCATCCGGGCCGACTCCCCGTTCCGCACCGGGCCGCTGACCCGACTGGCCGACGTCGAGGCCATCACCGCGGCCTGGTACAACAACCACCGGCTCATGCACCGCCTCGGACGACGCCCACCAGCCGAGTACGAAGCCGCCTACTATGCCAACATCACCGACAGGAAACCCGCCTGTCACACGTAACCGACCGTGCACCAAACCCAGCCCGGCAACATCATGCGCGCCCCAAGGCACGACGACTGCCCAGGGCGGCTGGTGCTCAATGACTTCGAGCGTCTCGTGGCCGGGCCGCCCGGCCTGGACCTGGCCGCGGTCCTGATGGGCACCTGGCACTACGGGTTCCCCCCGGGCTCGTTCGAGCAGTTCCGCCGCGGCTACGGCCCCGACGCGCCGACCCGCGACCAGGCCCTGCCCTGCGCGCGGCTGCGGGAGCTGTCGGGCCTGCTCGTGGCGCTGCTCCAAGCCGACCGTGACCCTGCCATGGCCCAGCAGGTCCACGTGCGCGCCGCCTGCCTGAACGATCCCGGCGCGGGGACGCCCTGGACGTTCATCGGCGACCACGCCGCGATGCGCCTGCTGCCCGCCGAGGCACAGCCGCAGGACACCCCCGGCTCCCTCCTCGAGACGGACTGCAGCTGACCATCGCGGTGCGATCGTGGACGCCGGGAGACCGGCCCCCGAGCGCTCCCCGCCACCATCACCGACCCGAACGGAACGAGAGTGCAAGTACTCAAAGGCAAGGCCGGGTTCGAGTTCCTCGACGAGCGCGAACTGCGGCTGACGCGACGCTGGTTCCACTACTCCACCCCCGAGGTGTTCGCCGGGCAGTTCTGTTCCCGGACTGGGCGTTGTGGTCCGCAGGCGACCGCGAGGGCGCCGTGCGGGTCATGCAGACCCTGCCGGTCAAGACCGACCGGGCCCTGACCTGGCGCCGCGCCGGAGTGCAGGTCGCGCGCCTGCAAGTCGTCCACGCCCAGGTCCTGGCAGATCCCGGCAGCGCCCTGAACTACCTGATCACCTACATGGAGGCCACCCACCCCGAGGAGGACCGGATCCTGATCGACGCCGACCGGGCCAGACAGGCCGGGGTCGAGCTGCCCGAGGTGGACTTCCTGATCCACGACGACGACGTGGCGTTCACCAAGTACCTCGGCGAACCCGGCACTCCCGGCTCTCCGGGGGTGGTCTACCGCGACGTGTACTGGAACCGCGAGCCCGCCTCTGGCGAGGACGACGACCGGCCCGCCTACCGGCGCTTCGCGCAGGCGGCAGACACCCTGCTGGCCAGGCGCGCCGACCTGGCCTGGACCGGATCCCTGGTCGCCGCCGAGGTCCTGGCCCGAGCGCGGGCCTGAGTCACTCACTCCGCGCCGTGACGCCTGAGCCGACCGTCACCGGGCCGTCGGCGGGCTCAGGCGCCGGGGCACGGCCAGGCCCAGGACCTCGTGCGCGTGGGCCCACAGCTGTAGCGTCGCGGGTTCCAGCGGGGCCATCGGGACCGGCTCGACGTGGGCGATGCGGCGCACGGGTCCGGCGGCGTCGGCCTTCCACGGCCGGTGCGAGGGCACGCTCGCCTGCTCTGCCGCCACCCGCGCCGGGTCGCCGGGGGGCCGGTAGAGCAGGTCGAGGAACTCCGCGACGCGCCTCGCCCACGGTTCGGGGTCGTCCACGAAGTCCTCGGCGTCCACGACCAGGTGGGCCGGGTCCTCGTGCAGGTGCAGGGTCGCGCGCATGCACACCCGCCAGGTGTGCTCGTCGTGCGCCTGCACCGCCTGCCACCCGGCGCCGACCATCCCGGGATCGGCTGCGGCCCGACGCAGCAGCGAGGCCACTACCCCGCCCGGGTCGCGCACCAGGTGCACGAACCTCGCCCCCTCGATCTCGGCCGCGATCTCGCGGGCCGACAGCAGATGCAGCGGCGTCTTCTCCAGCCAGCCCACCGCACCGGCGCGCTCGGCGAGCACGTCCAGGCCCTCCTCCAACCGGAAGTCCTCCCCGAGGTCCACCCCGGTCACCATCGCGACGTGCTCGCGCACCCGCTTGAGGGCGAAGGGGCGCATCTGCGCCCGGCTGGAGCCGGCCGGGCCGTTGAGGACCTGCGTCGAGGCGTGCTCCAGGAACCAGTTCGTCGAGGCCATCGTCGCCAGGTCGCACGCCTGGGACACCACCCGCTGCGCCACCGTCGTGCGCGACCTCGGGCACCCGAACAAGAACACCCGCCGCAGGCCGCCGCCCTCCGTCACCGCGCGCCCCGCCCGTGCAGGGTCCTCGTGCCGTCCGTCGCTACCGTCATCGTCTTCCACATCCGCTCTCCTCGCTCCCGTCCCGTCCGGGGCGGGTCAACCCTGGTGCGCGCCCGCAGCGGCCCGGCCCGCCGCCTGCTCCCGTGCTGCGCCGGTCGGCAGGACCAGGTAGCCCAGGGCTCTGCCGGGGCCGTCACCG
>JAUPKM010000533.1 GCA_030837445.1 Actinomycetota bacterium | reverse complement strand
CGACGTGTCCGAACCAGTTCGGGACCTCGGACTGATGCACGACTATGGCCGCACGAGCACGCGCATCGATCGGGCGATAACCGGTGTCGGCTGACGCGGGCTGCGCGATGAGGCACACGGACACTCCGGCCGCTCCGGCCGCCGCCGCCAGGCCCAGTCGTCGTCGCATCATGTCGGACTCCTTGTCATGAGGTGGTTCTTGGGACCGTGGACGAGCCGTTCGTCTAGCGGCGGACGGTGAACTTCTGCGCGGCGAGCATGGGCTCGTAGCGCGCCCCATTGACCGTCGCCGCCGGAGCGGAGACCGTGAGCGTGACCGAGCCGGACACCTTGCCCTTCTTGAGGGTGACCGTCATCGTGTAGGCCTTCGTCTTCGGGTTGAGCTTCAGCACGACCTTCTTGACGCTCGGCGACTTGGCGGTGACGAGGAGCTGCGCGGTCTGCCCGGCATTGGTGACGAGCCCGGACTTCTTCGTGATCGGCAGGGGCACCCCGACCCGCACAACGGTCTTGGCCGGCCACTTGCCGGTCGAGGTCTGGCGCAGAGTCGCGGGGCGGCCATCGCCGTCCTGCGAACCGTCGGTGTTGACCGGCCGTGCAGCGCTCGGGTTCGTCGGCGTGAAGGGGGCCGGAGCCGGTCGGGCACCAGGCGCCGTCTTCGCCCACACGGTCACCGCGTCAGACGCGCCTCCGGTGCTGACCGACTGCACGGTCACCTCGTACGTCTGCTCAGGCTGCAGGTCGGTGATGAGCACAGACGTCGCCGCCACCTGCGTCGAGCGAACGCCCTTGACCGAGACGAGGTAGCCCGTCACCGGCGGATCCGACGGCAGGGCTGCGTCCCAGTCGACCGCCACCGAGGTCGCAGTGGTGCCGGCCACCCGGACCTGGAGCGGCCGGTTCGGCCGGTCCGGCCGCGGCTGCGGGTCCAGCGACGTGGCGACCGTGATCGCTGCCGCCGGCGAGACGTCTCCGTCCGTGTTGATCGCACGCACCTCGAGCGTGTAGCGCGTTCCGGTCTTCAGGCCAGCAATGGTGGCAGCCGTATCGCTGGTGACCTGCGTCTTCACCTCACCGCCCGCGGTCCAGCTGATGCGGTACTCACGGATCGGCGATCCGCCGTTGTCCAGCGGCGGCAGCCATGCCAGGCGCACCGAGTCCTTGGAGGAGACCGGCAGCGACGTGAGGTTGCGAGGCTCCGAGATGTCCTTGTCCGTGACGGCCAGCAGGCGCACGCCAAGCGACGCGCCCTTGGTGTTGATCGCCTTGACGGTGACGGTGTAGCTGGTTCGCGGAGACAGCCCCGTGATCCTGGCGCTCGTTCCCGCCGTGCTCACGGTCGATCCACCGGCCACGGACACCTGATACCCGGTGACGGGGGGCTCGGCGATCGGGGGCGGCTGCCACGCAACCGTGATCGTCCGCGAGCCCACAGACGTCAGCCGCACATCGAAGGGATCCTCCGGCGGCAGCGGAGGACGCGGGACCGGGGTCAGGCCGGTCTGGAACGACACCTCAGCGGGCGTGGACTCACGCCCTGCGCCAAGCGTGGTCACCGTGAACGTGATGTTGGTCGCAGGAGGGAGCGAGTCGATGCTGGCCTTCGTGCCCGACACCGTCATGTCGCCGCCCGACCAGCGCACGCGATAGCCCTCGATGCCACTGGGATCGGGCGCTCTCGGAGCGCTCCACGACAGGTCCACGGAGGTGGGGAGCCCTTCGACCGCGGATGCGACGAGCCCGGTCGGCGGGGGCGGGGTGAAGTAGAGGCTCTGCGAGTTCACCTCTGTATCGCCGTTGTAGGCCTTCGCCTCCCACACGACTTCGTACGGCCCGAATCCGTCCTTGAACATGTAGGAGCAGACGTGGAGGGGCAACGAACCTGCACGCCCCGGATCGACGCCGATGACACTGTCCCACTTGATCAATCCGGAACGTGGACCGACGAGGTTGACTCGGAGGAGGAGCAGCTTGGCGGGCGAACGGTACGAGAAGTCGAGGTACTCGCAGCTCTCCGGGACACGGAACTGCGCCGGGTTCCAGCTCAAGGTCGCACCGAGCGATGTGAGCTCGTCCGCGCGGGCCGCCGGCGCCAGGCCGGTCTGAAGCCCTACCAGGAGGAGCAGTGATGTGCCGAGCGTCATCAGCCTTTTCAACATGATGTATCCCCTCTCCATCGCCTCCACGGTAGAACTGC
This sequence comes from Actinomycetota bacterium, assembly GCA_030837445.1. Taxonomy (GTDB): domain Bacteria; phylum Actinomycetota; class Actinomycetes; order S36-B12; family UBA10799; genus JACJWR01. Next base: position 639 of record JAUPKM010000533.1, on the reverse strand, counting down.
CCCGTTTGGGGTGTCGCGCCAGCGAGAGGGGATCAGCCCCGATGATCCTGCGAGGTGACGGGAGCGCGAACAGTGTTGACGCCGGCCCCTTCACTGGGCAGCATCCTCATGGCGAGCGCCGTGGACATGGCCTCGCCTGCGCCCCACCTTCAGCTACGGAGGACCCGTCATGGCCGAGTACCTCATCTTCTTCAACCAGCAGTGGGTCGGCGATCACCCCGAGGAGTGGTTCCGCGGTCGGGGCCCGCTCGCCATGGCGGTGGTCAAGGACATGCAGGAGGCCGGCGTCCTCGTGTTCGCGGGCGGGCTGGAGGAGGACGTCACGGAGGCCTTCGCGGCTGACGCGACGAGCGGAACGCTGGTGATCACCGATGGGCGCCACGGTGAGTCGGCCGAGTACATGGGAGGAATGACCATCGTGGACGTCGCCGACGAGGCGGACGCGCGGATGTGGGCTGGCAGGATCGCCGAGGCGTGCGGCTGGCCGCAGGAGGTGCGCCGGTTCAAGCCACGCCGGATCAGTCGCGACTGACGCGCATCGGGTCGTCCAAGGCGATGGTGACCGGCTGCAGCCGTGCGGGACCCGGAGCGGTGTAGCGCACGCCGGGCGTGGGGGTCTGACCCGGACCGCCGGGGTTG